>CAZPZK010000110.1:0-8592 GCA_964591095.1 uncultured Moraxellaceae bacterium
TACCTTTTCCTCGGCATCCTCACCTTCCAGTATGTCTCGATGATGTCCTCGACCTTTGCGCGCGCGACGGACCTCATGTTATGGGCGATTGGCTATTTTGGCGGCAGCCTGATCATGACCGGGGTGGCGCTGTTCTCCCGCAAGCCGGCGCTGCAACGCTGGTATGGGCACTACGTCGGCCTGAGTTGCCTGGCCGGCCTGGTCGGCCTGACGGTGACCGGTTCCGGCTTCCTCAGTCCGTATCTCAACCAGCAGGCCAGCTACCTCATCATTTACCTGTACATGATCGTGTACATCCTCAGCACGCTGCCGATGCTGACCAACATCGCGATCGGTGTCGGCGCCAGCCTGATTTCACTCGGGGTCATCCACCTGACCGGTCTGTCGCTGGATATCAGCATGTTCGCGCAATATGCCGGGCTGTCGAACGTCATGGGCGCGGCGATTGCCTGGATGCTGGATCATCGCGACCGCCAGGCCTTTTTGCAGGAGCGTTTGCTGGATGTGGAAAAACAGCAACTCAACCTGCTCAGCCAGGAAATGGCTCGCCTGTCGCGGGAAGACGGCCTGACCACCCTGGCCAACCGCCGTCACTTCAATGAAACGCTGGCGCGCGAGTGGGCCATCGCCGAGCGCGAACAACTGCCGGTTTCCCTCATTTTTGTCGATGTCGACCATTTCAAGCCCTACAACGACACCTACGGCCACCTGGAAGGCGACAATGCCCTGCGCGCCGTCGGCAAGACGCTGAAATCGCTGGTGCGGCGACCGGCTGATCTCGCCGCGCGTTATGGCGGTGAGGAATTCGTGCTGCTGCTGCCCAATACCGATACCGAAGGGGCCATGGCGATCGCCACCGAGGTCCGCGATGCCATTGACGCCCTGCAGATACCCCATCGCAGTTCCAAGGCGGCCAAGCACCTCTCGGTCAGCATCGGACTATCGACCCTGGTGCCGGGCAATGACAACAGTATTTCGACGCTGATTGACCAGGCGGACGAAGGCGTCTATGCCGCCAAGCGCGCCGGGCGCCATCGCATCCGCGCCTTTCACCTGCTGAGGTCGCGGACTTCCGCGCCAACGGAGTGAAATCGGCATGGGACAAGTCGGCGCGTCTGACGTAGAATACCCGCCGTTTTCCCGTCTCCTCACAGGATGCTGATTCCATGTCCCAGATCAAGAAGGTCGTTTTGGCCTACTCGGGCGGTCTTGATACCTCCATCATTCTCCGCTGGCTCCAGGAAACCTACGGTTGCGAAGTCGTGACCTTCACCGCCGACATCGGTCAGGGCGAGGAGCTGGAACCGGCGCGCGCCAAGGCCGAGGCCATGGGCGTCAAGCAGATCTTCATTGATGACCTGCGCGAAGAGTTCGTGCGCGATTTCGTTTACCCGATGTTCCGCGCCAACGCCATCTACGAAGGCGAATACCTGCTGGGCACCTCCATCGCCCGCCCGCTGATCGCCAAGCGCCTGGTGGAAATCGCCAAGGAAGTGGGCGGTGACGCCATTTCCCACGGCGCCACCGGCAAGGGCAACGACCAGGTGCGTTTTGAGCTGGGCGCCTACGCGCTGACGCCGGGCATCAAGGTTATCGCGCCGTGGCGCGAGTGGGACTTGAACTCCCGCGAATCGCTGATGAACTACGCCGCGCAACACAACATCCCCATCGATTTCAACAAGGCGGGCAAGAAGTCGCCGTATTCGATGGACGCCAACCTGCTGCATATCTCCTACGAAGGCGGCGGACTGGAAGACCCGTACTGGGAACCGGAAGAGGACATGTGGCGCTGGACCGTCAGCCCCGAAAAGGCCCCGGATGCGCCGCAGTACATTGAGCTGACCTATCGCAAGGGCGACATTGTCGCCATCGACGGCGTGGAAATGAGTCCGGCGACCGTGCTGGCGACGCTCAACCAGTTGGGCGGCAAACATGGTATCGGTCGTCTCGACCTGGTGGAAAACCGCTATGTCGGCATGAAGAGCCGCGGCGCGTACGAAACCCCGGGCGGCACCATCATGCTGAAGGCCCACCGCGCCATCGAATCCATCACCCTGGACCGCGAAGTGGCCCACCTGAAGGATGAACTGATGCCGCGTTACGCCAGCCTGATCTACAACGGCTACTGGTGGAGCCCGGAGCGCCTGATGCTGCAAACGATGATCGACGAATCCCAGCAGTACGTTAACGGCGTGGTGCGCGCCAAGCTGTACAAGGGCAACGTCTACATCGCCGGCCGCAAGTCCGACGACTCCATCTTCGACGCCAATATCGCAACCTTCGAGGATGACCGTGGCGCATACAACCAGAAGGATGCCGAAGGCTTCATCCGCCTCAACGGCCTCCGCCTGCGTATTGCCGCCGGCAAGGGCCGCAAGCTGATCTGACAAGGATCGGCGGGCAATCCCGGAAGGGCGCGAGGAAACTCACGCCCTTTTTTGTTTCCTGAATCGACTACCGCCATGACCAGTCCCAAACACATCCTCCTGGTTGAAGACGACCCCGCGATCGCCGACCCGCTGACCTACGCCCTGAACCGCGAGGGCTGGCAAGTGCACTGGCGGACGCTGGCCGCCGACGCCCTGACCCTCCTGCACAGCCAGCCGGTCGACTTCATCATCCTCGACGTCGGCCTGCCGGACGGCAACGGCTTCGACCTTTGCCGCGACATCCGCAAGACCTGGCAAACACCGCTGCTGTTCCTCACCGCCCGCAACGAGGAAGTGGATCGCATCATCGGCCTGGAAATCGGCGCCGATGACTATTGCGCCAAACCCTTCAGCCCGCGTGAGATTGTCTCGCGCATCCGCGCCATCTGGCGGCGCCTGCCCGAGTCCGCGCCTCCCGCCGCCACGGGTTCCGCGCTTAACTGGGGCCCGTGGCATTGCGACCCGGATCACTGGCAGTGCCGCTATCACCAGCAACTGCTAACACTGACCCGCAACGAATTCCGGCTGCTGCAGGCCCTGATCGCGCAGCCGGAACGGGTTTTTTCGCGGGAACAGCTGATGCGGGCGGCCTGGGAACATCCGGACCATAGCGACGAACGCACCGTCGATACGCATATCAAGACCCTGCGCCAAAAGCTGCGGACGGCCGGGGGAAGGGACCCGATCGTCACGCACCGGGGCGTGGGTTATGCCTTGGCGCGGGAGTAGGGCATGTCCATCTTCATCCGCTTGTGGCTGGTCATCGCCACGGTGCTGGTGGCCGGAGCCTGGCTCACCGTCGATTTGCTGCGGGATGAAGTCAAGCCCAGCGTCCGCCAGTCCATTGAGGACACACTGGCCGATAATGCCCATCTGGTAGCAGCTCTCGTAGCCGATGACCTCAAGAACCATCGCCTCGGCTCGGTGGAATTCGACCGCAAGATCCGCGACTGGATGTCCCGCTCGTTGCAGGGAAGGATCTGGGATATCCCCAAGCGGGCGGTGTCACAGCAGCTTTATATCACCGATGCCAATGGCATCGTGCTCTACGATTCCCGGGGGTTGGCGGCCGGTCAGGACTATTCCCGCTGGAATGATGTCTGGCTGACCTTGCGCGGACGTTACGGTGTGCGCTCCAGCCGCTCCGATCCCCAGGACGAGTCGTCCTCGGTGATGTATGTCGCCGCGCCCGTGCGTGACGGCAGCCAACTGATCGGCGTGGTCACGCTGGCCAAGCCGGGCGTGGCGATGGAACCCTTTATCGCCCGCGCGCAAGCGCGCATGCTGCGTCAGGGCGCCTGGGTGGTCGCGCTGGCGCTGCTGTTGTCCGCCTTGGGGGCCTGGTGGTTGCGGCAGGGGATCAATCGCGTCGGGCAATATGCCCTTGATATGTCGTCCGGACGCAAGCCGCCCCATTTTCTGGCGGCGCGCGAGCTCAATCAGTTGGTGGCGGCAATCGACCGCATGCGCGAGGAACTGGAGGGCAAGGCTTATGTTGAGCGCCTGGTGCATACGCTCACCCATGAAATCAAGAGCCCGCTGACGGCGGTCCGCGCATCCGCCGAATTGCTGCGCGAAGACCTGCCGCCCGAGGACCGGGAACGCTTCTGCCAAAATATTGACCAGCAGGCGGACCGGCTGCACCACCTCGCCGAACAACTCCTGCTGCTGGCGCGGCTGGAAAAGGGCAACCCGCCGGCGCCATTGCAATCCCTGGCGTTGCCGGCGCTGGTCAAGCGCGTGTTGGAGCAACGCCAGGTGCAGTTGCAAGCCGCCGGGATTCAGGTTCGACTGGAAACCCAGGCCGGGGATTTGCGATTGAACGGGGATGAATTCTGGTTGACGCAAGCCATCGGCAACATCATCGATAACGCCATTGATTTCATGCCGGACAGTGCAATCCTGCACATCCGGCTGGATTCGACTCCGGATAGGGTGGAACTGCATGTCCGCAACCCCGGCCCGGCAATTCCCGACTATGCCCTGACACAGGTTTTTGACCGCTTCTATACCTTGCCCCGTCCGGACGGTCGCCGCGCCGGCGCGGGCATCGGCCTGACGCTGGTCCGGGAGGTCATGACGCAGCACCGGGGCGAGGTCAGGCTGCTGAATGTCGCCGGGGGCGTCGAAGCTATCCTGAGCTGGCCGCGCTGAAATTCACACCGACTTCACCGAGCGCTGACGGATACTTCATCGGAGGACTCCACACTGAAGGCATCCCTACAACAACCGGATGTCGTCATGCAACGATTGCTCGCTACCAAGGTCGCCCTGATCGGCCTGTTGATCGCCGTCTTTTTGATCGGCTTTGTCTTTATCCGCGCCATTGTCCAGGAGCGCCAAGGCAGTTACCAAACGGTCCTGCGTGATATTGCCACCAGCAATGTCGATGCCCAGAGCCTGTTCGGCCCGCTGATTGTGGTGCCGGTTACCGAAAGCCTGCTCTGTCCCGACCAGGACGGCAATACGCGGCCCTGCCAGGTCAAGCGGGAGTTGGTGATCCCGCCGCAACACAGCCGCTGGCAACAGCAGGTCCGCGTCAGCAACAACCAGTTCAAGCGCGGCATTTACCGCGCCATTACTTATGCCAATACGCTCATCATTGACGGCGGCTTTGTCCTTGATAACGCCGCCGCTTTGCTGGCGGAAAATCAGCAAGCCGACTGGAGCAAGGCCCAGATGCGCTTCTACCTGACAGACCTGCGCGGCCTGCAAAGCCAGCCGGTCCTGGAGATGGGCGGTGACAAGCGGGTATTTGCCTTTCCCGGCGATGAAGGCCGCAACCCGCTGGCAACCGGTTACTCCGCCTTGAACCTGCCCGCCGGATGGATGGAGCGCAAGGGGGAACAACCCTTTCACCTGTCCGTCGCTCTGAACGGCATGGGCCGGCTGCAAGTCATTCCTGCCGGGGCGCAAATGGAGGTGACGATGCGGGCGGACTGGCCGCACCCGGCATTCTATGGCGGATCGCTGCCCGAAAAATCCTTCCACGGCAAAGGTTTTGAAGCCCATTGGCAGAATGCCTTTCTCACCAACCGCAACAACCAGTGGCTGAACGCCTGCCTGTTGCGCAACGACGAAGCCGCCTGTGTCAGCCTGAAGCAATTGCTGCAGCCGGAACTCCAACCCGGATTGGGCGCCGACAGCGCGCAAAACCTGAAGGGAGGTTTTGCCGTCAATTTCATCGAACCGGTGAATGTCTACCTGATGACCGACCGCGCGATGAAATACGCCATGCTGTTCCTTGTCATCACCTTCGGCGCTTTCTTCTTGTTTGAAGTGCTGCGCGACCTGCGCATCCATCCCTTGCAATATGCTCTGGTCGGCACGGCGCTGGCGGTGTTCTACCTGTTGTTGTTGTCCTTCAGCGAGCACACGGCGTTTGTTTACGCCTATGCCGGTTCCAGCGGCGCCTGCATTCTGCTGATCACTTACTACGTCAGCCATGTATTGAAGGGCAAGCGGCGGGCACTGGGCTTTAGCGCCCTGCTGGCGGGCATGTATGCCACGCTCTATGTGATCCTGCAATCGGAGGATTACACGCTGATGCTGGGCTCGGTGCTGGTCTTTGTCTTGCTGGCGACGGTGATGGTGCTGACGCGACGGGTGGACTGGTATGGCGCAACGGATATGTCGACAGCCAGCGGAACATCCTGATTGCGTAGGGCTTTTGTCGCCGGGCGGAGCACAAGACTCCGCCTTGCGCTATTCTGCGCACTTCCCGCTTATGGAATTAACGGAATATGTCCATCATCCAATCCCGGCTGCGCCAATGGGCCGAAAGGGGGGCGATTGCCCCGGAGCATGTGGCCCGCGCTCGCGAGATCGCCGGACTTCATCCGACGCCCCATGCCTGGCGACAGTTTTTTGAACACCTGTTGCTGGGCAATGGCGGCGCGCTGTTGCTGGCGGCGCTGCTCTTTTTCTTTGCCGCCAATTGGGACGCGCTGGGTCGCTATTCGCATTTTGCCTTGCTGGAACTGCTGATCGTCGCGGCCCTGGCCGGTTGGTGGCTATTTCGCGAAAGGGCCTTCGGGCAGGCCTGCCTGACCGGCGCCGCCGTCGTGCTGGGCGTGCTGCTCGCCTATTTTGGCCAAACCTACCAGACCGGCGCCGATACCTGGCAACTGTTTGCGGTCTGGGCGGCGCTGATTACGCCTTGGACGCTGCTGGGTCGCTCCGCCGCCCTGTGCCTGCTCTGGTTGTTGCTGGCCAATCTGGCGCTGGCGCTATATCACCGCGTGAGCCCGAACCTGTTCGGGCTGATGTCCGGCCCCGACCGGCTGGTCTGGAGTGTCTTTGTACTCAACAGCCTGGCGCTGGCCGCCTGGGAATGGCAGTCCGGTCGCCGCCCCTGGCTGGCGTCGCGCGGCGGGCCACGCCTGCTGGCGGTAGTTTCCGGCTTTGCCTTGTCCTGGCAGGTACTGGCGGCCATCGTGGAGCCGAAGGCCGCCACCGCTCTCATCCTCCCGCTCTACGCCGTCTGGTGCGTGGTCATCACCCGCATTTACCGCCACATTAAGCCTGATCTGTTCATGCTGGCAGGGCTCAGCCTCAGCCTGCTGGCGGTCAGCACGGTGGTGCTGGGCCGCTGGCTGCTGCATGGCCGTGACCTGCTGGCCTTCTTCCTGATGGGCGCCTGGGTCATTGCCGCCTCGACGGTGGCCTTGCGCTGGTTAAGGGCGCGGCAGGAGGAGATGTCCCATGAATGATCCCCGCGCCTTGTGGCAAAGCCTTCGCCATGCCGGCATCGTCACCGGCGAGATGCCGCCGGGAGAAGTCTCGCCTCCCTGGTACGTGCGTGGCGTGCAGGGGATAGCCGGCTGGATGGCCGCGCTGTTCGTGCTGACCTTCCTCGAAATCCTGTTTCATGAACTTTTCCAGCGCTCCAGCCTCGCCCTGATGACCGGCGCGGTGCTGATAGCGGCCGCCGTGGCGATTCTGCGCGTGGCGGGCCAATCCTTCGCCGGTCAATTCGGGCTGGCGATCAGTCTCGCCGGTCAGGTGCTGTGCTTCATCAGCCAGCAGGAGCACTGGCGCGGCAGCCTGTTCTGGCTGGTCTGGGCGACGCTTCAGGCCGGGCTGTGCTGGAGCATCGCTCAGCCGGTGCATCGGTTCCTCTCCGCACTGGCCGTGATTTTTGCCCTGGGGGCGGCGCTGGCGCATACCGCGCTGGTCTGGATGATGCCATCGCTGCTCATGCTGGGCGCAGCCGCCTTCTGGCTTACTGAACCGCGCTGGCTGCCGCGCTCGGCGCTGTGGGGGCCGGTGGCCTGGGCGCTGACGACGGCCATGATCCAGACGCATGCCTTTACCTTGCTGAACCCCGCGTTTTGGGCCGAATTGATGCGTCATCAGGATTTCCTGGCCACTCCCGGCCACTGGATTTTACGGATGAATGAAGTGGTGATGGCCTTTGCCTGGATGGCCAGCGGCCTGTGGCTGATCCGTGAAAACGGTTGCGCTGTCAAAAGCGCAAATGGAGTCCTGGCATGCGTCGGCTTGGCCGCCATCGCCCTGCTGACCCAGGAGGCGCGGGGATTGGCCATCGCCTGGTTGTTGATGATACTGGGATTCGCCCGCGCCAACCGGTTGCTGGGCGGCTTGGGCGTTGCCTTATTCTGGGTCTATCTGGGTCACTACTATTATTCGCTGCAACTGAGCCTGCTTTACAAATCCGGCTTGCTGGCGGTTTGCGGCATCGTCTTGTTGACGGGATATGTCGCCTTGCGCGGGCTGAGCGCGGACGGGGAGAAAGATGATGCGTAAATGGCTGGTGTTGCTGGCCGGAGTCCTGGCCTTGTTGCTGATCAATCACGCCATCCTCGACAAGGAGCAGTTGCTGCGCGAGGGCAGGATCATCCTGCTGCCGCTGGCGCCGGTGGATCCGCGCTCGCTGATGCAGGGCGACTACATGCAATTGCGTTATGAGATGGAGCGGGATGTACTGGAACGCCTGGATCGTGAGCAAGCGCCCCAGCAGGACGGCTTCCTGTTGGTCAAGGTTGAGGGCAACGGCGTCGCCCGGTTGCAACAAGTTCTGCGGGAACGCCCCGCGCCGATCACCCCGGAGTTGGCAGTACTGCGTTTCCGCGTCAGGGACGGCTTGCTGAAAATTGCCGGCAATACCTTTTTTTTTGAGGAAGGCAAGGCCGCGGTATTT
>CAZPZK010000111.1:0-8587 GCA_964591095.1 uncultured Moraxellaceae bacterium
AAATCCCACCCCTTGTCATGGAGAGTTGCACCCCCTATGGTTGTAGAGATCCACCTCCCATTCATGGTTATCCGTTTGGCTGCGATCCTGTAGTAATTCACCCCTCCTCCTACGGTGAATGAAGGTTCGAATCGACAACATGTAGTAAAACACCCCCCTCTTCATGTAGCGATTCACCCCCTCCCCTTAGAAGGTCAACCCCGATGTCTGGAATAGCAGTCTGTATTGCATGGTGCCTTAGCTTGATTTTCCAGCACATTCTTCAGGACGATATGGATCATGTAGGGATACACCCCCCTCAGACTGCAATCCTGTAGAGATCCACCTCCCTTCAGGTACTTTCTGACAAGTTAGGGCCGGCTTTCTTCTGTGCACTCATCCTGTAGTAAAACACCCCCTTGGGAAGTTGGTCTCGGATTAGGGCGGGCAGGTTTTTGGATACAGAGTTACTCTACGGCAAAGTCAGCAATGGAGGTCTTTCCTGTAGAAATCCACCCCCTATCCCTCTTATCATGTAGAAATCCACCTCCTTTATCCTGTAGAGATTCACCCCCTGGTGTTCATTCGGAAATAGTTGATTTCTGTCACAAAAGTACAGACAGCGGTCATGAAGATTGATTTTCAATTGTATTTTGAGTCGTGAAGGGCATCCTGTAGTAAAGCACCCCTGCACTCTCTCAAACCTGTAGAAATCCACCCCCCCCTAAGGCATCATGTAGAAATCCACCCCTTGAAGCCAAACACTCTACATCATTGCCGCACATGACTCTTTTCGCGTGAGTTTTCCATCATGTAGAGTTCCACCTCCGGCGACCCTGATAGGATGCGATGTTCATTCCAGACTCACGAATCAGGGCCTAATTCACTGAAGAATGGAACTTCAACTTTTGAAACAAACATGTAGAGACATGACTTTGACAAACTACATGATTGCAGGCTAGTCTCCGGCGCTTACCATCCAGTTTTTGGTGTATACACTTTCTGGTGCACGGACTATGGCGATCAGCAATAAAACATCGAATAACAACAATCTGTCCTTGCTGAAAACATCCCAGGCGGTTGTGCACATCAGTCACGGCATCACCCTTCGCCAGTACAAGTACTGGATCCTCTTGCTTCACTTTTATCGCGAGAGCTACAAACAGTCTCTTCCCTCCGAACAGGATGGTACGGTTCGCATACCCATCGCCAAGATTTCTGAATACTTGGGATATGAGCCCGTCAAGGCAGAACTGAGAGCCGACTTTGAAGTGCTGCGGAAAGAACCGATAGTCATCAATATCTTGTCGAAAGATGGGCATAAGGCCCAGCGTGGGATGGGTTTCATTTCAGAATGGGAGGTCAGCAGCAAGACCGTGGGTGTTCGCTTGCCGACCTTTCTGGAGGATGTGATGAAGGGTCTGGATGACGCCAAGGCCATCTTTCACCTGCTCCATTGGGAAATTTTCAGCAGCTTTAATGGCAAGTATGAAGCCATTATCTACAAGCTATGCAAAGACTATGTCGGGGTTCATCGAACACCCTACATGAGTATTTCCGATTTTCGGCAGTATGTTGGTTTGCAGGAGACGGAGTATCCCCAGTTTGCCGAGTTGAACCGGTGGACTATTTCCAAGCCCGTCAGTGTGATCAATGAAAGTGTCCTCTCGGATATTATCGTGACCGTCGAGTTCAGCCGGAAGGGTCGGAAAGTTGAAGGCTTATATTTCAAGGTTGAACAGAAGCAACAATCCATGTCGGTTGGCGCATTGACCGATATGTCAGACATGCCCCACCCCGCTTTTTCGGAGGCGCGTATTTCGATCCCGGTTTCTGATCAGCATGCCTACCTCGAAAACTACAGTCCTGAACTGATTCAGGCAACGATTGAGCGTGCCAACAACTTTGCTGACGAAAAGCTGGCCAAGGATGAGCCTGTAAACTTGGGCGCCATTTACAAGAGTGCCTTCGCCAACAAATGGGGCGTGCAATATCTGGAGCAGAAGGAGTTGCTTGCCAAGAAAGCTCAGGAAAAAAAGAGGCGTAATACCACAGCCAAACAGAAGCCGGAGCCTTCGGCGGTTGAGCATGCTCAAGATAGCACCGCTAAATCGAAATTGTTCGAGCAATGGGTTGATCTCCCAGATGACATTAAGACGGAATACCTCAAGCGAGCGCTTAACAATGTTCCAAGAGGCGTCAGAACCCTGGAGGCAAAGAACGCGACCATAGGGAATGCCCTGGATCGCCCCCTCCTCCGCATTGAAATAGAAAAGTTGCTTGCACCGGATTCAGGGGCTGCCTGAATTTCGTAGCAGGTATTCATATTCACTGATCACTGCTCTATCTGGAATTGAGCATGCTCAACTCCAGCACAAACATGTCTCACTCACGAATTGAGCATGCTCAATTTCGATAGTCTTCATCAATAAAATCCACAAAAGCTCTTCAATCGTTATTTCGACTCGAAGGGTTAAGCATGAATCATTCATTCTTTGAACATGCAATTGAGCATGCTCAATTTCGCGTTGACGGGCGCACTTTGTGCGTTTTATAGTGGGCCTCGATTTTTTGGTATGCGCGAATTAAGGAGAAGCTCTGATGGCAAAGGTCATACTGATCGCCAACCAGAAAGGAGGCGTCGGTAAATCCACGATAGCCACGACACTGGGAACCGGCCTGAAACGGTTGGGCTATTCGGTCTTGATGCTGGATGCGGATACGCAGCAATCACTTTCCAAGTGGCGTGCCAGTGCCGAAGGGTTGCCGCATGAGCAAGATATTCCCTGGGTGGAGCGTTGGGATTCCCCACTGATCTCTGAGAAGATTGCCAAGGAACGGGAGCGCTATGATTTCATCATTATCGACAGCGCCAGTAACCTGGGGCAAAAAGGTGATGCCACGCAGAAGATCATCTTGGGCGCGATCAAGTCTGCAGATTTCATCCTGACTCCTGTAGGTCCATCGCCGTTTGATGTCGATGGAAGCGAGGACTTTATCAGTCTGATACGTGACATCTGGGAAAGGTTTGGTGAACAGAAGCCGCCGGTGTACTTCCTGATTAACGGTGTTCAACCGGGAACCACCTTGGGTCGTGAAGTGGGTGAATATGTGTCGAATACCTATCAATTGCCGGTCTTGAATACCAAGTTGCAACTTAGGCAGGCTTATCGACAGTGTGTTTTTGATGGCAGCAGCATCTTCCATGTGGGTGATACCCAGACCAAGTCAAATGCCAATGCTTTTGTGGAAGAGATATTGGAATTGAGCGGGCTTAAACCGGCCAAAACACCCAGGAAAAAGAAGGTGGCAACGAAATGAGTGCGAAGAAACCCTCGTTTGCAACTCGCAAGCCAACGCCAGCATCTACCCCAGCGGCTGTTGCAGCTATCGATGAGCGCTTTGATCTGGATGCGTTTGAACGAAAAGTGGTGTCTGAGGCACGTGCCAACAATGAAATCCGGCAGATAGCCAAGGATCAGATAGATCCGGATCCCAATCAGCCGCGTAGCGAGTTCGATCAGGAGGCGATGAATGAACTGCGGGCCAGTATCGAACAGAACGTGCTGATTCAGCCGATCGTCGTTCGTCAGGTCGGCGAACGATATCAGATTATTGCCGGCGAACGTCGCTGGCGTGCTTGTCAGCTTATCAGCAACATAGATCGAGTTGATGCGGTTATCCGCAATGATGTCGATCCATTGACCATCCTTTTGCTGCAAATTGCGGAAAATAATCATCGCCAGTCGATGACGCCGATGGATATTGCGCGTGCGTATCTACGAGTCAAGGAGTTGACCGGCGGCTCCCAAAAACAGGCGGCAGGTAAACTGGGTGTTTCTGAAAGCCAGATGTCCATTACCTTGGGCCTGCTCAAGTCACCGGAGCTAATTCAAGAGTTGGCCAGGGGTGGCAAGATTCGTGACATTACGACATTGAACATGGTCAATCGGTTGCATGAACAGAACCCGGCAGAAGCCAAACGGGTTGTTGAAGCCATTGTTGAGGGCCGAATCGAGCCAGGCAGTATTCGTAAACAGGTAAATAGCACCCTTCAAAAGAGCAAAGGGAAAATTGAGCATGCTCAAGAGAAGACGCATCGCATCAAAGCAGATAGTCTTGAGCTTGTTCATGAAGGTGAATGTCTGTTACTCAGGTTCAAGTCCCGCAAGGCCAGCTATGACATTGAACTGCCTGTGGGACTGGAAGATCTCGACTCGATGATTCAAGGCTTGGTCGGGAAGTATGACAAATGAGCGGGGGTAAGGAGAGGTTGCGCCAGCTTATGGCTGAAGCTGAACTGGACACAATGCAGATCGCTGCGCTTCTGGAGCAGAAGACCATGCGCAAATATAGTCTGCGAACGGTTCAGGCCTGGGTTGCCAGTGAGAACTTGGCGAGTTCAAGAGAATGTCCGGTGTGGGTATTAGAAAATCTGGAGCAGATCATTCGCAGCCAACAAGACTAATTTTGGAAGCTTCTTTAAAATTGAGCATGCTCAATTATGTTTCCGGGTCAGGAATTATCAGGCACTGTTATCAAGCCTCGATATGCGACTTGAGCATGCTCAATTTTGAAAATTTAATACAGGAAAAACCCAGAATGAGACCACTAATGCGCGGTTTGTTGTGCGGAGTTCACGCTTGTGGTCTCAATGTAGGCTTGGCAATGTCGCAAATACGTCAATAAATGATGAATTAGGCATAACCAACTTCGAGTGTGCCGGTCATTCTCTGAAAGTTGGTTCAGGTTTGGCGTATTGCCTTGCCGCTTTCTTCAATGCTTTGCGGATTTCCTCCCGCAGCGCAGTCGGCCCCAGCACTTCAATATCCTCACCCTGAGACAGTATCCACCACTTGAGTTGCCAACTGTCGATGAGGCGAACCGTGAGCAGAAAGGCATTATCTGTGTCAGGGACCAATAGCTGGTCAATGCTCAGTTTGGTTTCTTCCAGTAGTTTGGCCAGGTTGGGTCGAACGCGCGCTTCCAGCGTCAACCACTCGCCATTTCCGAACTGCAACATGCCGTTTTCCAGCAGATTGTCCAGCCTGAAGTCAGGCGGAACGATAGCTGCATCAGACAGTTCTTCAGCGGTCTCGATACGGTGCAGGGCGATCAGGCGCACATCCTGATAGTTATAAACCGTGGACGCCAGATAGCTTACTGGCCCGCGCTGGATCAGTGCCAGCGGGTGCAGGGGCATGGTGTGTGATTCATCCGCACCATAACCACGATAAGTAATCAGCAGTTGCCTCTGAAGTAGTAAGGCGTTCTGGACGGCTTCCAGAATATTATCTGGGATTTTGGGCGGAATGGCGGGGAGGGCGGGCGTCACCAGACGCACCCGGTCGCGCCAGCCGGCAGCAGGGTTATTGGCAGCCATGGCTTCCAGCTTGTCGGCGGCTTCACGGAAGTGCGGTTCAAGGCTGGCCAGCATGCTTCTTGGAAGCAGAGGATGAAGAGAATCCGCCACCAGTTGCCAAGAAAGAGCTTCCGGTAGTGACATACCGGCAACATAGCGACTGGAGCCTTTGATCCAACGCCAACCGAAGGGGCGTGTGCCGATCCCTTCAATCGGCATGACACCTTCCAGTTGCCGCAAATCTCGCTCAACCTGACGGTCGCTGACAGGGAAACCCATTCCGTTTAATGACTCCGTCAGTTCACGGATGCTTTTACCTGATCCTGATGAGGGAAGCAGTTTCAACAATTCCCATTGCCGAACCAAGGTGTCGCGACTACTTCGAGCAGGCATGGTTACTCTCCAATACAAGCTTTCATTCCGTCACATTCTGACGGCCGCTTGAAGATAATGGAATCAAAATCCTGTAGGTAATCATCATGCCACGTAAATCTGCATCTTCCCGCCAGCGCAAATCGTCCGAGTTGACTGGCGTCGCCTCAGATGATCTGTTGCAGAAATGGATGCTGAGGATGCTGATCCCCTTGGGCGGGAGTCGTCATTTTCTCATGGGGGGGAGTTACCAGAATGACCAAATTGCAGCTTTTCTTCAATTGCCATTTGATGATGACTTTCTTGAAAATTTCAGTATTGCAAGAACAGTTAGTGTATTGCGCAAACAGCATGCCGAAGTCGAAGCGAATAACATTGGCTGGGAGGTTTCAGCGGATATTCGAAGCAATAGCGGTCGGCTGATGTCGGTGATGGGGTTGAATGAAACCGAACGCCGCTTGCTGGAGTTCGCGGTCATCCTGCATAACAACCGCATGCTCGATGATACGGCGGACTATCTCACCGGTATGTCGAATCAAACCTTGGTACATGTATTGTCCAAGCTGCTCGACCTGCCATTGGATGAGGTGAAGCCAGGTTTGTCTCCGAATGGTCGCCTCGCGACCGCAGGCCTGCTCACGGTGGACAGTAACAGCGGTTGTTGCATGCGCGGTAAGTTGGACCTTCTCTCTGACCACTTTGCGGAGCAGATGTTGACGGAAGTAGATGATCCGGCTCAGTTGCTGCGTGGCATGCTGTCGGTCAGTGCGCCGCCGACGTTGAGCCTTGGAGATTACCCACATATGGCAAAGACGCTGGAAGTCATGCTCCCTTATCTGCGTGAAGCCATACGGCATGGACGTCGTGGTGTGAACATTTTTATCTATGGCCCGCCCGGCACCGGCAAAAGTGAACTGGTGCGCGTGCTGGCAAAAGACATGGGGCAGGATCTTTTCGAAGTATCCAGTGAAGACAATGATGGTGATGCGGTGTTGGGAGAACGCCGTTTACGATCCTACCGCGCGGCGCAGAACTTCCTGGCGGGTCGTCCCACCTTCTTATTGTTTGATGAAGTGGAAGATGTGTTCAACGACGGTAACGACATGTGGGGCAAGAAGAGCACTGCCCAGTGCCGAAAGGCCTGGATGAACCGGATGCTGGAAGAGAATCCGGTGCCGGCGTTGTGGCTGTCCAACAGCGTGCACGGTCTGGACCGGGCATTCCTGCGCCGCTTTGACATGGTGGTGGAGTTGCCGGTGCCGCCGAAGCCGCAGCGCGAGCGCATTGTACGTTCAAGCTGCGGCGACTTGGTGGACAATGCAACGATCAGTCGGTTGGCGGACGCAGACGGCCTGACTCCCGCCATCATCACCCGCGCCGCCGGAGTCATCCAGCTGGTGAAGGACCACCTGCCGCCCGAGCGTTTGTCGGCGGCCATGTCGCATCTGGTCAGCAGCACCTTGCAGGCCCAGGGCTGGGGTACGCTGAAGGAGATTCCGGGCGACGGCCGTCCGGCGTTTTATGACCCGCGTTTCGTGAATACCGGCACCGACCTTATGGCCATTTCGGAGCGTCTGCAGGCGCATTCGCGTGGCAGCCTGTGTCTTTACGGGCCCTCGGGAACCGGCAAGACCGCCTTCGGGCACTGGCTGGCGGATCGTCTGGGACGGCCGCTGCTGGTCAAGCGCGCTTCCGACCTTCTGGGGCCTTATGTCGGCATGACGGAGCAAAATATTGCCGCCAGTTTCCGGGAAGCGGTAGAGAGCAATGCCGTGCTGCTGATTGATGAGGTGGACAGTTTTCTGCAGGACCGTCGCCGTGCACAGCGGTCGTGGGAGGTGTCGCAGGTGAACGAGATGTTGACGCAGATGGAGATGTTTCCCGGCCTGTTCATTGCCTCGACCAATCTGATGGGCGATCTTGACCCGGCGACGCTGCGGCGCTTTGATGTGAAGCTGCGTTTTGATTACCTGAAACCGGGGCAGGCGCGGGGCATGCTGGCCTGCCAGTGCGCGGATCTGGGCTTGTCGGAGCCGGATGAAGCGGCGCTTGCCGCTATTGAGCGGATGCCGGTGCTGACGCCGGGGGATTTTGCCGTGGTTCGACGCAAGGCGCGGATCTGCGGTATTGCCTCGGTTACGGACCTGCTGGCGGTGCTGGTGGAGGAATGTGCGTTGAAGGAAGACGGACAGAAACGCGGAATCGGATTCATTTGATTGCAACCTTGTTGTTAAGGACAGCGATGCCAAACTGTGCTACCAAAGGCGATTGGACTATCAGATCGGGGTTATATCGATCCTGATGGTAGCCTGAGATAGGCTCTTCAGTTTTTTGCAGCGGAGAAGTGGTTGAAATGCAAAGTGAAATTAGCCGTTTCTGTGCGGATCCGAAATTGGCGGAATTGATTGAGCTTGCCAAGGGTAATGCGGACTTGTTGGACCTGATGACTCCAAGGGAAAATCAGCATTCGGACATACTTGCTTGGTGCTTTAACGCTCGGGAAGGGCATGGGCAGGGTGATGCTATTTTAAAGGACTTCTTGCTAACGACAGTCCGATCAATTGCTACGGCAACAGAAGGTAAAAAAAAGGCAAGCAAGAGCCCCACGACTGAGTTCGCAAAGCGGTGGTCTGCTGGTCGGATTCTCTCCTCTAGCTTTACAACTGCATTGTTTTTCAGGGAGTATTCTTTACCAGCACCACAAGCCGCTGGTAGACAGCGGCTTGATCTTGTCATCGTTGATATTCCCAATCGGGTACTCGTGGTGATCGAGAATAAGGTAGGCCTAAAACTGAAAAAGGAGCAATTGGATGGATATTTCAAGGGTGTTACAGAGCATCTTTTGAAAAAACCAACGTTTCATGACTTCAGCAC
>CAZPZK010000112.1:0-8530 GCA_964591095.1 uncultured Moraxellaceae bacterium
CCTCGGCACCGTCCGGCGTCCGCCGCGCGGCGTGCCCAAAACCGAATTCGCCACCGGCAACTGGTACGACGTCTGGTACCCCAACCTCGCCCCCAGCTCCGAAACCATGAAACTCGGCCAGACCGCCGAAACCCCGGCGCAATGGCAGGCCTTCGGCAAGCAATACCGCCGCGAAATGCAAACCCCCGAAAACCGCCACACCCTCGCCCTGCTGGCCACGCTGTCACGCACCGCCAACTTCTCCGTCGGCTGCTACTGCGAGGACGAAAACCACTGCCACCGCGGCATCCTGCGGGAATTGCTGCTGGAAGCCGGGGCCGAAGTCGCCTAGCCTTGCTGTTCCCGGATACGGAACCCCATGCCATGAAACTGCCGCTCTACCAGGTCGACGCCTTCGCCGCCCGCGCCTTTGAAGGCAACCCCGCCGCCGTCTGCCCGCTGCCGCACTGGCTGCCGGACGCCGTGCTGCAAGCCATCGCCGAAGAGAACAATCTCTCGGAAACCGCCTTCTTCGTGGACGCCGAAGATGGCTATCACCTGCGCTGGTTCACCCCGGTCGCCGAGGTCGATCTGTGCGGCCATGCCACGCTGGCCGCTGCCCATGTCATCTTCCACCATCTCGACAGCCCGGAAAGCACCCTGCGCTTCCACACCCGCAGCGGCCTGCTCACCGTGCAACGCGACGGTCCGCAACTGGTCATGGATTTCCCCGCCCAGGTCCCGGTTACCTGCCCCGCGCCGCCGGCTTTGACAGCAGGATTGGGAAAAACGCCACTCGCCGTGCTTGCCGCCGCCGACTACATCGCCGTGTTCGGCAGCGAGGCGGAAATCCGCGCCATCACGCCCGATTTTGAACAACTGCGCCGCCTGGACCGTCGCGGGGTGTGCATCAGCGCTCCCGGAGATAACGTTGATTTTGTCAGCCGTTTCTTCGCCCCCAATTACGGCATCGCCGAAGACCCGGTAACCGGCTCGGCGCATTGCCAGTTGATGCCGTACTGGTCGGAACGGTTGGGAAAAACCCGGTTGCGCGCCCGGCAGGTTTCACGGCGCGGCGGTGAGGTGCGGTGCGAGCTTCGGGGCGAGCGCGTCCTGTTGGCCGGGACGGCGGTGACCTATTTGCGGGGGGAAATCGACATCGGCTGAATGGGAAAAGCCGGGAAGGAATCGCGACATTGGGCATGTCGCGAAAATCTCAATTCGGCGACAGCTTCCGCACCATCCATGAGGTAAATTTCTGCAGCACCGAGGCGTCATTCGTCTTGCAGCGCGGGTCGGTCTTCTGGATGGCGGTGATCACATGCTGGGGAATCGGCAATTTTTCGCAACCGTGGTCCTTTTCACAGATCATGTCCCATTCCGGCTTGGCGGCGATGTGGCAGGCGAAGCAGTTCTTGTTGAAGCGGTTGTTGACGTCGGCGAAACCGCGCTTGCGGATATGCGAGCCGTTCTTGTCGACATCCAGTTCAAAGAATTCCCAGTCCTTGGTGACGGGACTGAAGCCGGTTTCACGCTTGACCATCACTTCTGTCGGCACCAGTTGCACCACGGATCCGGGGGGATAAACACCGCCGGTGGGGGAACGTGCGGTTTTCAGGGTGTCGTCGAGGTTGCCGCTGAGGTTATCGACAAAAAAGCCGCGCACCGGTGTCATTTCCTGCAGGCAGCGGAAGGATTTTTCGGAGACTTCGACCGGCGCGGCCTGGGCCGGCAGCCATAACGGGGCGGCGAGCAGCAGGGCCAGCAGGCGGGCCTTGGGGGTGGAGGCAAGCATCGGGATTTCCTGATCAGTCCGGGGGTTTCTGAAGATACTGCATTTTTTGCCCTTTGCCTGCTACTGTACAACGAGGCGCACCGGACCCGACGGTCATGCGGCAGGCTTGACACCTTTTCGGCCGCTTCTGTCATAAAATGCGCTCTGATCCCCACTCCCGGAAAATCCATGACCCCTGAACGCGACCCGCTGCACGGCCTGACCCTGGAAACCCTGCTCACCCGGCTGGTGGAACTCTACGGTTGGGAAGAAATGGCCCGTTATGTCAAGATACGCTGCTTCAGTCATGACCCCGGCATCAAGTCCAGTCTGGTGTTTTTGCGGCGGACGCCGTGGGCGCGGCAGGAGGTCGAGGACCTGTACCGCCGCTTCGGTCATGACGACTGGTTGGCGCTGCAAAGCGAACGGCAGCCGCCCGACTGACGGTCCGCCAACGCGTCGGCCCCCGGCATTGACCCGGCTGACGCGGTTTTTGTCCGCAACTCCCATTCCATTCCCCCAGATTCCGGACGATTATCCAACTTGTAGCAATCTCTGGAAATTCCATGCCATGACCGTCCAAATCCCTGTCCGTCTCGTGACCGAACACACTGCCACCATTTCCTCGATGCTGTTGGGAGGCGCTCGATCCGTGCTGCCTTTTGTCCGCAAGAGTCAGGGCGGCGTGCGCATCAGCCGCCGCTTGAACGCGCCTTCCGCCGCTCTGGTGGATGCCTTCAATGCCTGGGCCGGCGTCGCGCGGCCCGCGGGTGACCTGCCGCCGCCGCTGATGGTGGCGCAAACGGCGCTGTCGGTGGTGTCGGACCTGACCGCGCAATGCCCCTATCCCTTGCTGGGCGTGCTCAACCAGGGGTTGCGCATTGTTATTCATGAACGATTGCCGGTGGGCGGCAAGCTGAACCTGAGCGGGGAGTTGGTGGATGCTTCCGACGATGGCTATCGCGCCCGCATACACTCCCATGTCGAAGTCGGCACCGATCGTTGCCCCAACGCCGTCAGCATCGATGCCTTTGCCGCCGTGGTGCTGAAAAAGCGGCCGGATGGCGGGGCTTCCGATCGTGTCGAGCCACATTGGGAAACCGTGGGTCACTGGCAGGCCGCCGCCGATGAGGGGGTCAAGTTCTTCCTGCTGACCGGCGATTTCAATCCCATCCATACCCTGCCCGCCGTGGCGCGCCGCACCCGTTTCAAGGGCTGCATCATGCACGGCTACGGTGCGTTTTCGCAGATCTATGCCTGTCTGGAAAACAACGGCTGGCGCATTGCCGATATCGAGACCCGCTTCGTCAAGCCGTTGCCGCTGCCGAGCCCGTTGCTGCTGATCCAGATCGCCCGCGAGCGTAATGACCAAGGTCGCCTGCCCTTCCGCCTGACGGATGCCGATGGCAACCTGTATCAGGTCGGCAGCTTCGTGCCGGTGGAGAATGCCTGATGAACATGTTGCCGCAAGAACGTCTTCCTGTCCTCGTCGAGGGGGTGCGCACGCCTTTCCTGGATAGCGCCGGCGCCTATTCGCCGTTGATGAGTTACGAGTTGGGCGCCAGGGCGATTGCCGGTCTGGTTGAAAAATCGCGGGTGGACGTATCGAAACTGGGGCTGGTGGTGATGGGCACGGTCCTGCACGAAATCAACACCACCAACGTCGCCCGCGAGTGCATGCTGGCGGCGGGCCTGCCCAGCCGGATTCCCGCCTATACCGTGGCGATGGCCGGTATTTCGCCCAGTGTCGGTGTCGCCAATCTGTGCGACATGATCTCCCTGGGCCGTCTGGAGATGGGCATCGCCGGCGGCACCGAGAACTTTTCCGATGTGCCGGTCCGTCTGTCGCAAAACGTCCGGCGCAGCCTGATGAAGATCCGCCAGAGCCGGACCACCCGCGACCGTCTGGCCGTGCTGGGGTCGTTGCGTCCGCGCGATATCCTGCTGGATATTCCCACCAGTTCCGATTTCACCACCAAGCTGACGATGGGCGAAGCCTGCGAGGCGATGGTCCGCAAGTTCGGCATGACGCGCGAGGCCAGTGATGCCTTTGCCGCCGCCAGCCATGCCCGCGCCGTCGCGGCGACCGATGCCGGTTTCTATCGTGAACAGATCTTGCCGGTGACAGTGGCCGGGACGACCGTGACCGCGGACAATACGGCGCGCCGCGATACCACCACCGAAACCCTGGCCCGGCTGAAACCGGTGTTTGACCGCGAGCGCGGCATCATTACCGCCGGCAATGCCTCGCGTTTTTCGGACGGCGCCGGCGCCTTGCTGCTGTCAAGCCTGGGAGCGGCCCGCGCGGCGGGTCATTCTGTCCGGGCGGTGATCCGCGATTACCAGTTGTCCGGGGTCGACAGTCTGGAAGAAGAGATGCTGCTGGGGCCGGCGATGACCATCCCCCGCTTGCTGCAACGCAACGGCCTGGCCTTTGCCGATATCGATGTCTGGGAAATCCACGAAGCCTTCGCCACTCAGGTCCTGATCAACCGCGCCTGCATGGCGTCCCCGGCGTTTGTGGAGGAACGTTTCGGCGCGGGCTTCCCGTCGGGGGAAATCCCGCTGGAAAAGCTCAATCCCTGGGGGGGATCGTTGTCGATGGGCAATCCCTTTGCCGCGACCGGTGTGCGCCTGTTCCAGACGGCGGCGCAACGGATGCTGCGCTTCAACCAGCGTTATGCGGTGATTTCCACCTGTGCCGGAGGCGGGCTGGGCGCCGCCTTCCTGCTGGAAAACCCGGACTGGCTGACCCGCTAAGCCGGTGGGTTCTTCAGCCAGGCCGACAGGCCGAGCCGGGTTCCGACACCCGGCGCCGGTCCCGGCTGCCGGCCCATAAGCCAGTCCGCTAAACCGCGGACGTCCAAGACCAGTATGCCGCCCTCCTCCAAAGACTGCTGCCGCTGAAGGTCCAGCAGTCGGTCCAGGGTGTCCGCCGTGACCGGCACGCCGTAGCGGTTGAATTGCAGGCTGCCGGTGAGGCGGTCGCCGACACAATGTTCCGTGGCCCACCAGAGCGGCGCCCGCCCGATAGCGGCTTGATCAATCACCACACCGGTCTCCTCGCGCAATTCCCGCTGCAAGGCCGTCAGCAGGTCGCCGTCTCCCTCGCGTCCGTGCGGGCCAAAGGCTTGCATGCCGCCGCCAAACAACCCCGCCTCGCCATTGCCATAGAGCGATCCTTGCCTGACCTGCAACACCACCTGCTGCCGTTCCCGGCAATGCAGGAAGGCATTGGTGGTGATCAGCGGCACCTCTACCCGGAAGCGTTCGCGCAGGGTCTGCACCAGAGCGTATTCGCAGACGGCAGCGTGGAGTCGCCGTGCGCCGGGGAGGAATTCAAGGCAAACCAGATGTGCCTCGTTAAAGGGAAGGCGGCGGCGGTAAAAAGGCAGCCAGTCCGACCAGTCACCGCCGTCGACCCGCCGCGTTCCGACCAGCAGGGCGGCGACTCGGGCGTTCCCGTGGCGCAGGCGTTCTGATGGCGCTCCCGTGTCCTCGCCGGCCAACAGCACCTCGGGCGTAGTGTCCAGCGGACCATGCAGGGTAAAGTCGGACATGGGCATTAGCTCAGGTTGAAAGGAAGCAAGGATGCACTCAGGCCGGGGCACCGGCGGGTAACTTATCCGCCGCCAGCGCAAGGGACTGTTGCAGGCGGGCCAGATCCTCATTGAATTGCCGGGACGCCAGATACTGCACGGCAAAAGCCGGCGGTTCCGGTCGGGTAACGGCCGCCGCCACGTCCAGATCGGGATGGCTGACCGGCCGCAGCCGCAGGAACAGGCTGCGGCGACTCAGGGACAGCCGTTGCCCGGAGGCCGGCGGCACGCCTTCCACCCAGTCCCAGCATACAATCTGGTCGACCGGGAACCGGGAGTTGCGGACATCCACCCAGCCCACCACTTTGCCGCTGACGGCCAGTCGTACATCAATGCGCTCGCCCTCCTGGCGGAACCGGAAAGCGGTCGCCGCGAAGTCCCCGGCGGGGGGATCGGCGTGCAGCACCACATTGACCGGCCTCTCGCGAAACAGCAGCAAGCGACGTTCCAGGCTGCGCCAGCGCGCCAGCGCCTCCTCGCGGGCAGGTTGCGCTGCTTCGGCTTCAGCCAGTCGGGATTTGTACTGTTCCACCTGCAACAGCGCCTCGGGTTGCCGCGCCAGCGCCCGATGCAATTGCTGGGTAATGGCGCGGATGCGCGAGGCATCCGGCCGCCACCAGACATCCAGATAGCGTTGTAAGGGGTAAAGCCGGAGTCCCAGCGCGACGGTAATCGCATCCTCCGCGCCAAACACGCCTTCCGGCTTTTGCAGGGCGCGGCGCAGCATGTCGGCATGGATCAGCACGCCATGCGCGTCCCCTTCGCGCAAGAAACGGCACAGCTTGTCCTCCGGCGCATGCAGCAACTGCAGTTCACGCTGGGTGCGGGTCATGGCCACGTACAGCAGCCGCCGCTCTTCCTCCAGATTGCGGGCGCTGGCGGGCAACTGGTCATCGGAGCAGGACGGAACAAAGACCAGCGGCCACTGCAAGCCCTTGGCGCGGTGGATGGACATCAGGTGCAGACACGGCAGCGCCGGGTCGGCGGCGCTTTCTTCCACATGCAGCAGGCGGATATGCTCCAGGAAATCCGCTACCTTGCCCCGGCTGCGGGCATAGGCGACCAGCGCCCGCACGTTCTTGCAGCGCTCCTCGCCCAATTCGGCCACCCCGGCGGCTTTTTGCAGGTAGTCGAGGTATTCCAGTTCGGTAATCAGCCAGAACAGGGTGTCGGCGGCGTTGGCCTCCAGCCGTCCTTGCAGCGCGCGGATGATTTGTACAAAGCGCAGCAGGCGTTTGCGCGCGCCCTCGTTCGGCACGTCAAAAAATCCGCGTTCCATCAGGGTCAAAATGGATTGTTGCTCTTGCAGCGACCGGTCGCGGATGCGTTGTATCCAGTCATTGCTGAGAAAACGGTTGGGCGCGCGGATGATGTCGCTGAAACGCCGGGTATATTGCTCCGAGGGACTGCCTGCCCCCTTGGCGATGTCCCGTTCCTGCCTGGCAAACCCCAGGTAGGTGAACAGCACCCGCACTTCCGGCCTTTCATAAAAGCGCTGGCTGCCGATCACGCGGTAGTTCAGCCCTTCCTCGATCAGTTTCGCTTCCAGCGGCGGCGTCTGGGCATAGGAGCGCACCAGCACGATGGCATCGCTTGGTTTTCCACCGTTGGCGAGGTGATCGCGATACCGATGGACCAGATGCGTCGCCAGCTCGCCGTCGGATTTGAAACCCTTGAGCTCCACCGTGCCGCCAAAGCCTTTTTGTGATACCAGTTCCTTGGGGTGGCGGTCGGTATTGGCGGCGATGATCTTGCCGGCGAGCAGCGTCGCCTCGGCCGGACAGCGGAAATTGTCGGAAATGGTGTATTCCGCAGCCTGGTAGCGCTGACGGAAATCCAGGATGAAACGCACGGCCGCGCCGCGCCACTCATAAATGCATTGGTCGTCGTCACCGATGGCCATGAAATTGCGATGGCGCTCGGTGATGATGTCGGCCAGCTGCACCTGTGCCAGATTGACATCCTGATATTCGTCGATGAGAACATAATCCCAGGCGGCGGTGATCCAGGCGCGGATATCGGGAAAGCGCAGCAAGGCTTCCCAACCCAGCAACAATTGGTCGTCGAAGGTCATGGCGCGCTGCTGTTCGCGGGCGTCCTCATACAGCGCGTAGGCTTCCGTGTAGTAGGGATTGTCCGGGTGTTGCGCCTGGGTGGCGATGCCCAGCGCTTCCGGCGGCAACTGGCGGCGATCGAGCCGGGCATAGCGCAGGTTGCCCTTGCAAATGGAGATCCAGGTCTGCAGATCCTCGCTGTTGAGGTCGAGCCCGTTGAAATTCTTGCCATGCTTGCGACCCAGCTCGATCAGGGCCTTCATTGCCAGTTGCGCCGGTTTTTGTTCGATGTGTTGCTCGTCAAACGGCGCCCAGTGACCGGCGGCCACGGTCTTCTGGACAATGCGGCGGCCCAGGGCATTGAAGGTCAGGCACTGCACGCCATGCACGCCGAGCGTCTCGATCTTGTGGCGGATATCGCCCACGGTCTCGCGGCTGAAGGAACAGACCAGGATGCGCGACGGCTCCGCGCCGTCTTCCCGGACCAGGCGGCTGACCCGGTGCGCCAGGGTGGTGGATTTGCCCGCGCCCGCCACCGCATAGACGATGGCGGGGCCTTTGCCGTGGTTTACAATGCGGCGTTGTTCGTCAGTCAGTTGCACGGGAGGGTTATCCGTAGGCGGCGGCGGTGCGATGATAACCAATCGCGGGCAGGAATAAAGCCTGTCCGTCACTTTCCCCTTGGGCGCGGAGGTATCCGATGAAGCTTGCCGTCTTGCTGGGTTGCCTCGGGCTGGCCGGATGCGCCACCCTGATGGGCGTGGTGACCAAGGATGACAAGGCACGGCCCTGGTTTGGCGTGCGGTTTGACTGGCAGGTCATAGCCACGGCCAACCAGGCCGGCAACCACCCCGGCCTGCCCTGGCTGACGGTGCCCGCCGCCTGCCTCGATTTGCCGCTCAGCCTGGGCGCGGATGTGCTGACCTGGCCGTACATGAGCCGGGGCGCGCGCCCGGTCTTGCCTTGAAAGGGGACCGCAAACCTCAGCGCCTGAATTTCCATCCCAGGGTTGAGGGGGTATGTGACTTCCGGCCGCCAACTTGTTCAAAGACTGAGCCTGTGAAGCGGCAAAGGCTGCCTGACACTTGACCGGAGAGGGATTTTCCCTATAGAATGCGCGCCGC
>CAZPZK010000113.1:0-8513 GCA_964591095.1 uncultured Moraxellaceae bacterium
CAGCTCAAGTCCACCAAGGTCAAGCTGCTGCTGGCCACCTACTTCGGCCATTTGCTGGAAAACCGGCATCTGGCCGCGCACCTGCCGGTGGCGGGGCTGCACCTTGACGTGACCGGCGGCCGTGACGACCTGCCGCTGCTGCTGGACCTGCTGCCGGAACACAAGGTGCTGTCGCTGGGCGTGATCAGCGGCCGCAATATCTGGAAAACCGATCTGAACGGCGTGCTGGACTGGCTGGAGCCGGTGGCAAAGCGGCTGGGCGAGCGGCTGTGGATTGCGCCGTCGTGCTCGCTGCTGCATGTGCCGGTGGATCTGGCCAGCGAGGACACGCTGGATGCCGAGGTGAAGTCCTGGCTGGCCTTCGCCCGGCAAAAGCTGGTGGAACTGACGGTGCTGGCGGATGCCCTGAACCACGGTCGCGCCTCGGTACAGGCGGCGCTGGCGGCCAACCGGGCGGCCGTTGAGGCCCGCCGCCGCTCGCCGCGCGTGCACAACCCGGCCGTCAAGGCGGCCGTGGCCGCCATCACCCCGGCACTGGGCCGCCGTCAGAGCCCCTACGCCCGGCGCGCCGCCAAGCAGGCGGCCTGGCTGAAGCTGCCCGCCTACCCGACCACCACCATCGGCTCCTTCCCGCAGACGGCGGAAATCCGCCAGGCCCGCCGCGACTACACGGCCGGACAGCTGGACGACGCCGGCTACCGGGCCGCGATGCAGGCGGAAATCACCCGCTGCGTGCGCGAACAGGAAGCCCTGGATCTGGACGTGCTGGTGCACGGCGAGGCCGAGCGCAACGACATGGTCGAATACTTCGGCGAACAACTGGACGGCTATGTCTTCAGCCGCTTCGGCTGGGTGCAGTCCTACGGCTCGCGCTGCGTGAAACCGCCCATCCTGTTCGGCGACATCAGCCGCCCGCAGGCGATGACCGTGGCCTGGACGCAATTCGCCCAGTCACAAACCGCACGCCCGATGAAGGGCATGCTGACCGGCCCGGTGACGATCCTGAACTGGTCCTTTGTGCGTGACGACCAGCCGCGCGCGGTGTCCTGCCACCAGCTGGCGCTGGCCATCCGCCAGGAAGTGCGGGATCTGGAACAGGCCGGGGTGCGCGTGATCCAGATTGACGAGGCGGCGCTGCGCGAAGGCTTGCCGCTGCGCAGGGCGCAATGGCCGCATTACCTGGACTGGGCGGTGGAATCCTTCCGTATCACCGCCAACGGCGTGGCGGACGAGACGCAGATTCACACCCACATGTGCTACTCGGAATTCAACGACATTATTGCCGCCATTGCCGCGATGGACGCCGATGTCATCACCATCGAGACCTCCCGCTCGGACATGGAGCTGCTGGATGCGTTCGATGACTTCAACTATCCCAACCAGATCGGACCGGGGGTGTATGACATCCACTCGCCCAACATTCCGACGCAGGACCACATGGTGCAACTGATGCGGAAGGCGGCGGAACGCATTCCCGCCGAACGCTTGTGGGTGAACCCGGATTGCGGCCTGAAGACACGGCAGTGGGCGGAAGTGATTCCGGCGCTGAAGCGGATGGTGGCGGCGGCAAAGGCGTTGCGGCACAGCGCCTGAACACTCCGGCTACGGGTCACCCCACCTGCAATCCCAGCAGGCCCAGCGTCAGCCCCAGACCGGCTCCGGCCAGCACATCCGTGGGGTAATGCAGGCCCAGCACCATGCGCGACAACGCCACCAGCACGCTAAACACCAGCAACACCGGGAGAAGGGCCGGGAAATAGGTCCCCAGCATGACCGAAAACAGCACCGCGTGCAGCGTGTGCCCGGACGGAAAACTGAAATGGTCCAGCGGCCTCTCGCCCAGCACCACCGCCTGATGTACCTGATAGGGCCGGGGCCGCAGGGTGCGATGCTTGAGCCGCCGGTACACCAGCACCCCGACTCCGGCGGTCAGCAGGGTGTGCAGCAGCAAGGGCCAGGCTGAAGGACCTTCGGTCACGGCCAGAAGGCCGATAAGCCCATACCAGAAACGGCCGTTGCCCAACCGGCTGACCTGCCGGAAGAATTCAGCTACTGCGCTGTGGGCGGAATAACGGTTAAGACGCAGGCACCAAGCCAGGTCCCAGTCAAGGACGGGTATCGGGGACAGCGGATTCAACTTGTTCATGGCTTCATGACTCCGGCAACAGGGCCCATCTGCCGGAGCAGTTTTCAGGCCCGGCGGCCCTGAGAGGGTTTGAGTGTTTTTTTATCAACGCCATGGTGGGCCGCCGGATTGAAGGGTGTGTGACATGGAAGTGACGGTTTGATGAAGGGCGGGAACGTTGCTGCAACGGACCGGGCGAATCGGCAGAC
This sequence comes from uncultured Moraxellaceae bacterium, assembly GCA_964591095.1. Taxonomy (GTDB): domain Bacteria; phylum Pseudomonadota; class Gammaproteobacteria; order Pseudomonadales; family Moraxellaceae; genus Fluviicoccus. The sequence continues at coordinate 2,335 of CAZPZK010000113.1, forward strand.
TTAATGGATGGCGGGAAGGCGGCTTGCCCCCGTCATCTCCTTACCCTAAAGTAAGGAATGGTTTTCCCCGGAGAGTCCCATGACCACCGCTACCGTCACAAGCAAAGGCCAGATCACCATTCCCATCGCCGTGCGCGAGGCGCTGCATGTCAGTGCCGGTGACCGTGTGGAATTCATTGAGATTTCCCCCGGCCGTTTTGAGCTGGTCGCCGCCAGCCAACCCGTCACGGCCCTGAAAGGCATTTTCGGTGCAGCCGCAAAGACCGTCAGTATTGACGAGATGAACGCCGCCATCGCCGCGCGCGGAGCGGCCGCCAAATGATCGGTCTGGATACCAATGTCCTTGTCCGCTACATCATGCAGGATGATCCGGTGCAGGCAGCGCAAGCCACTGACCTGATCGAAACGCTCAGCGAAACGCGGCCCGGCTTTGTCACGCTGGTGTCGGTGGTGGAACTGGTGTGGGTGCTGGGTTCCTGTTTTGATCTGCAGCGCCCGCAGTTGGTTATGGCCCTGGAGGCCTTGCTGCAAACCCGCGAGTTGGTGGTGGAACGCGCCGATGTGGTGTGGCGGGCGCTGCGGCAGTTCCGGGATTCGAACGGGGATTTTGCCGATTGCCTGATCGCGCGGCGGGCGGCGGCCGCCGGGTGCGAGCGGACAATGACGTTCGACAAGGGGGCTGTGGGGTATTGCGGGATGGTGTTGGTCGGCGGTTAAGAGAAAATAAGGGGGGATTCAGAACTCGATCCCCTCTGTTGAAACGCGGCAGCACTCGGACCTTGACCCGCGTCAGGCCGCACCCCAAGCTATGATTTCCAGCCCGGAGGGAAAGACCATGGTCAATATCACCGCGCTCCTGCAGGCACTGCCGGTTTCCGCGCTGGAACCGGATTGCGTTGCATTGCTGGGCGGCTTCGACAACCCGGATGAGAGAAGCGGGCAAACATATATTACCTTGCTGGAACCACCCGCCGGTCAACGCCAGCCGTACATTGAACCTGTCGCCGCCCTGGAAATATTGCTGCGGCACCAAGGAGCTGGCAAGGAAGCCGCGCGGTTAAAAGCGCAAGAAGCGGTGTCCCGGATGAAGGCGGACTTCGGAGGCGAGCGCTGGGTCTGCTTCTTCGACGATCTCTATCCTGACTCCCCGGAATGCCTGCCGGTGCCTGACTTCGCGGCATGGCTGCATCAGGAGATACCGGAGCTGTACGGCATCGCGGATTTCTTCGAGCAGGCGATGGAGGTGGCGACATCGACTCCGATGTTTCGCGGGCCGGACAATTGGAACGCGCCTTGGTCGCTGGAAAACATGCCCTCGCTGCCGCCACCCAAAGCCATGATCGAGTTCGTGCCCGGACCACCGTGGGCGGAACACGATGATGAGAATTGGGTGGATGACCCCGACTGCTACTATCCGCTCTACAAACCCTTTCATCGCTGGCGCGAGGCCATGCGTCCCATTGCGCAGGCCCTGGAAGCGGCGCTTGGCGAACCGGTCTATTATTTTGCCAATCTGGCCAGCGACACCGACGACGATGATGTTCATCGCTTCCTTGTCCTGCACTGGTGCTGCACGCACAAGCCGGAATCGGCCTTTGTGCGTTATCTGGTGAAAGTCAGCGGAGCCCGTGATGTCGAGGAACTCAAGGCGGCGCTGGTCGACCCCGCCAGCTATACGCACCCCTTCAAAATGAACAGTACTTTCTTCGGGCTTGAGGCAATGTTCTGCCGCATCCATTACCTGCCGCCCGAGGCGGACAAAACGGTAGGTGTTGTGTTCTTGACCGCACAGGCCCGCGAGGTTGCCAAGACATTACTGGCAAGCCGAATCGGCGCACACGCCTTGATCGTGGCGCCGAAGGATCTCGCAACCCATGACTGGGTCACTCAAGCGACACGTTACTGCCGCGGCTGGACGGTGAACTATGTGTACGACAACACGCTGGATGAACCGCTCGGCATACTGGCTTCGGTTGATGTGCTGTGCGTCATCGCCAATGAACCAACGCCGGGCAGGGGCTTCGACCTGAAGCTGACAGAAGGCGCGGAAGATTTACTGTGGCTGGCGCTCACGCTCGGTGTCGAAGCCCATTATTACCACGTCGATCGCGGTGAGTTGATGAATCCTGACACCAGCCTGCAACGGCGCGGCGCGCCCGAACGAGCCGCCAAACGGCAGACGCAACGAGCGGCGTTCACCCGGCAGTTGAAGGAAATCCGCCTCGATTCCGACTTTGGCAGCAGCGGCCTGTGGGATGACCAGGGCAGGATGTTGCATTACGACTACCTGGACTTGCCGTTCCCGCTGGTGCGCCGCATCGCCGCCTGGCAGCGGGCGCTCGATGCAACAATCAACCCGTCCGACAGCGAAGACGATGCTTGGTGGGAGCGCCACGAGCAGGAAACACTGGACATTGCTCAGGCACTGCAAAACGCCTTGGAGTCGCAGGTCGCGGTCAAGCTCTACCTGTCGGAAGGCTGGGTGACTGTGGATCGAATTATCCAAGAGCGCGAAGGTCAATAGCAGAGCGCGGGTCCGGGGGGACGGCCTGTCGCCCCAACACACTCCCCCCAAGCCGCCCCCGCCGAACCCTCTCCCGGCGGTGCGCGCCGCCCTCTCCCAGACCTTGAGAGAGGGAGAATCCGGTCAACTCAGTGTACGCTCGTACCAATATAAATCAACCGATTAGCCTTGATCCATGGCCCTTATTGATAAATATCAGGTGATTTTTCCACCAACAAGAGTGCACTTGTACACAAATAGGAAAACATCCGTTTCCCTGACCCCGATGGTCACGCCCCGGAGGCACACACCATGAATACCGCCGAACAACGTTTTGTCCCGACGCCGACCATCACCCGCCGCGCGCAGCTCTCCGTGGTCAAGAATCCCCCGGCGGCGGCCAAGGCGCCGTCACCGTTGCCGCCGGTCAACCGCGCTCCCGACCCCGCGTCCTGGGCGCCCGAAGGACTGAACGGCCCCGATCCCCGCCTGATGAAATCACAGCGCGGCTTTACCGACTTCCTGCTCGACCGCTACTTCCGGCTGGAACTGGACGGCTGGGCCAACCTGCCCGCCGAGCCCGCATTGCTGATCGGCGTCCACTCCGGCGGCCCGCTGACCATGGATGCCTGGACCATCGGTTTTGCCTGGTACCGGCGCTTCGGCACCGTCCGCACCCTGCACGCCACCGCCCACGATATATTGATGAAAACCCCCGGCCTGGGCCGCTATTTTCGGCGCATGGGGGTGATCAGCCCCAGCCGCGACAATATCCAGGCGGCATTTGAAAAAGGCGATGATGTCATCCTGTGGCCGGGCGGCGAGAAGGACGCCTTCCGCAGCTGGCGCAAGCGCGATACCGTGGAACTGGGCGGACGCACCGGCTTCATCAAACTGGCGATCCGCACGGGGCGACCGATCGTGCCGGTGGCGACAGTGGGCGGGCATGACACGCTGTTCGTGCTGTCGGAGGGACGCGGGCTGGCGAAATTGCTGAATCTGAAGAAATGGCTGCGTTCGGAAGTCGCGCCGGTGACACTGAGCTGGCCGCTGGGTCTGGCGGTGCATGTAACGCCGTTGCAGCATATTCCGCTGCCCGCCAAGATCCGCAGCGAATTCCTGGAGCCGATCCAGCTGTCGAAAGACCCGGCGATGGCCGATGACGAAGCCTATGTGCAGCGGATGTATCACGAGGTGGAGGCGCGGATTCAGGCGGGCATGGACCGGCTGGCGGCGAAGCGAAGGTTTCCGGTGTTCGGGTGACTTCGCGGGATGCCTGTTGACGTCGTGCGGCATGACGTTGGGGTGCAACGCTTGCGCCCTTCTCCGCCGAACGAGCCGTTCATACCGCGAACAGTCGCCCTGTTCGTTCGCGAGGGCGCATGCGATGCGCCCCTACGAGGGACCACCCCCCAACCGCCCAGACTCCGCCCGGATCATCGCCTCCGCCTGTTGCACCACGGCATCCGCCGTCATCCCCGCCGGATCAATCACCGGCAGCACGCTCCAGGTGAACCGCTCGCCAACGCCCATCGGGAATTTGCCAAAGCGGTTCAGCCGCCAGGTGTCATGGATGCACACCGGCAGCACCCGCGCCTCCGGGCATTTCTTCAACAGAATCTTCACCCCCGCCACCGCAAAGGGTTTCAGGCCGCCGTGCTTCGAGCGCGTGCCTTCGGGAAAGATCACCGCCGCCCCGCCCTGTTCGCGCAGGCGCGCACCCAGCTTGCCGATTTCCGCCAGCGACTGCCGGGGATCACCGCGGTCAATCAACGCCGCGCCGCTGTGGCGCAAATTGTAAGAAACGCTGGGAATGCCCCGTCCCAGTTCACGCTTGGCCACAAAACAGGGCGAGAGGCGGCGCAGGTACCAGCCCAGCCCCACCACGTCCAGCGTGCTCTGGTGGTTGGCGACCACGATCAGCGGCCGGCCGGCCGTTTCCGGCAGGTCGCCGACCAGTCGCGGGCGGTTGCCCAGCAGGCGCAGCGACAGCATCAGGAAGCCGTTCAGGCCGTCCACCACCTGGCGGTGCGCGCGCGGGCCGCCCAGCCGCCGCGCCGCCACCTGGGCGGCATGGAAAATGCACAACCCGCTCAGGCTGACGGCGAGGAAACCCGGCGTCAGCACTGTTCCCACCGCCCTTTTCAGGAATTCCGACATGAACGCTCCTTTACTTCCCCCTGTTTTGGCAGGTGCTGATATGCCGTGTTGCCGGGGTAAAAACAGGCAGCATAAGCAAAATGCACAGGGATATTATTGACAGGCATCAACCAGCATGCATCGGGTGACTCTTGAATGCCAGCGTTTTCGCGGTATAATGAAATGTTTCCCCGTGTTACTCCCTTTCTGGGTAAGTCCCTTTCTGGCATCGCGCTGGCTTTTTTTGACCGCCGGCGTGCACGCAACAGTGCGCTCCGGGGTTTGTGCTTTAATGAGGATCAGAGTGTGAAGGCAACTGCAGTACCTGAACGGCAGGGTTTGTACGACCCCGCCAACGAACACGACGCCTGCGGCGTCGGCTTCATCGCCCACATCAAGGGCCAGAAAAGCCATTCCATCATTGAACAAGGCCTGCTGATCCTGAAAAACCTGGATCACCGGGGCGCTGTCGGCGCCGACCCGCTGATGGGCGATGGCGCGGGCATCCTGATCCAGATTCCCGACGCCTTCCTGCGCACGGAAATGGCCAAGCAGGGCGTTACCCTGCCGCCTGCCGGCGAGTACGGCATCGGCATGTGCTTCCTGCCGCAGGAAAACGCCTCGCGCATGGCCTGCCAGGAAGAAATCGAACGCGCCGTGGCCGCCGAAGGCCAGGTGCTGCTCGGCTGGCGCGATGTTCCCGTCTCGCGCACCATGCCGATGTCGCCGACCGTCAAGGCCAAGGAGCCGGTGATCCGCCAGGTCTTCATCGGCCGCGGCCCGGACGTCATCGTCACCGACGCGCTGGAACGCAAGCTGTACATCATCCGCCGCCGCGCCGCCAACGCCATCAAGGCGCTGGAGCTGAAGCACGGCCAGGAATTCTACGTCACCTCGTTCTCGGCGCGCACCATCGTCTACAAGGGCCTGCTGCTGGCCGACCAGGTCGGCGAGTACTACCTCGACCTGCAAAACCCGGACTGCGTGTCGGCCCTGGCGCTGGTGCACCAGCGTTTCTCGACCAACACCTTCCCCACCTGGGACCTGGCGCACCCGTTCCGCATGATCGCCCACAACGGCGAAATCAACACCGTGCAGGGCAACGTCAACTGGTTCAAGGCGCGTGAACAGGCGATCTCCTCGCCCATCCTCGGCGACGACCTGAAGAAGGTCTGGCCGCTGCACTATCCCGGCCAGTCCGACTCCGCCGCCTTCGACAACGCGCTGGAACTGCTGGTGATGGGCGGTTACTCATTGGCTCAGGCCATGATGCTGATGATTCCAGAAGCGTGGGAAAAGCACACGCTGATGGACGAAAAGCGCCGCGCCTTCTACGAATACCATGCCGCGATGATGGAGCCGTGGGACGGTCCCGCCGCCGTGGCCTTCACCGACGGCCGCCAGATCGGCGCGACGCTGGACCGTAACGGCCTGCGTCCGGCCCGCTACCTGGTCACCGACGACGACCTGGTGGTCATGGCGTCCGAATCCGGCGTGCTGCCGATCGAAGACAAGCGCATCGTCCAGAAGTGGCGTC
>CAZPZK010000114.1:0-8512 GCA_964591095.1 uncultured Moraxellaceae bacterium
GATGCAGGCTGATGCGCGGCCACAATTGCCAGCTCAGGGTATCCTTCATCACCAGATCCATGTCGGTCTTGTCCTTGACGACCTTGGCGATCTCGCCCTTGTAGTCGTTGGGATTGATGAAGAACAGGATATAGGCGAGCAACAGCAACACCAACACCAGCAGGGCGGCCAGCGTCAGGCCCAGGTATTTGAATGCGCGGGACATGGGAGGTTCCGTCCGGAAATGAATCTGCCAAAGCTAGCGCCGAGTACGTCGGGGAGCAAGGAGTTTTTTGAGGCTGATCGGGATGCGGGAAACCGCAGAGGAGGCGCGGGGACCGGAGTCCCCGCGTGCGCTGAGTTTAACCTCTTACTGTTGTTGTTCGCTGTCGTTTTTGTTGTTGTCAATGTTCGCAATCAGCCGACGCCTTCATTGTTGTTGTTCGTCGTGTTGCCAACCAGTGATGGCCTTTTGTTTTTGGTTGCCATCCGTTTGTGTGACGGTTCGTTGTTATTATCCGTCGGTGTCCGGGATTCACGGCTCCTTGCCCATCAACCCTTCCACATCACCACGTTCTTGTTGTTTTTGGTACTTCGTTGTTCTTGTTGTTACCGCGCTGTGTTTTTATTGTTGCGCCCCTAATAGAATGCATTCCCCGTGCCAACTTTGAAAATTAAATAATTATTCATTAAAATCATACAGATAAAATTAACGATCAATTAATGACCGGCCGAAAACCCTGTTACCGGTAACATCTTTACAGCGTCAAGGTAACACTGGCGGGGGTGAAGGTAACATCGGGTAACGCTCCGGTAACAGGCCGGTTACACTCGGCCGGTTACCGGGCGAGGCCCGCTCAGGGACAGGACGGCGAGCGCGGCGTGTTGAGGACCACCGTGCTGTAATGGTACGAATAATCGTTGTAGACCGGCTGGGTGCCCTCCTTGCCCGCATGCTGGCCGATGATGTAGGTCGACGCCTTGGGAATGCCGGCATTGGCATAGGCGGTGATGTCGGTGGTGGCGTTGCCATAGGCGCGCACGATGTCCAGCCCGACCGTTTCGCGCAGGTATTTGATATTGTTGGTCTTGTGCTCCACCGTGTCCGGCGGGATGGGGCCATCGCCGTAGGGATTGGTGCGGTAGAACCAGGACGGGATGCCCACCTTGGCGAACCACTCGCGGGCATCCTTGGTCACCCAGTACGGACGGGCGGTGACATACACCACCTGATAGCCCTTGGCCTTGTAGGCGTTGACCATCTGCGTCGCATAGCCATAAGGCGTCGCGGTCTTTACGCCCACGTAGTCGGCATAGGCTTCAAAATCATTGAGCGTCAGCGTGCCGTCGACATCAAACAGCACCGCCTTGCGGCCCGGCTCGACCACGGTGACATAGCCGTCCACCGCCGAAAGGTCGCCTTCCACCACGAAGCGCACGCGGTAATCGCCGATCGGTCGGGCGCCGACGCTGACGGTGATCTTGCCGTCGCTGTTGGTGGTGTAACGGCCGAGGTACTGCCAGCCGGAAAGCCCGGTGCCGCTGATGTAGGCATGCACATACTCCCCTTCCAGGTCCTTGTGCAGCACCGCGTCATAGTCGAATTTGGCGACGACGGCGGCATTCTGCCCGGCGGCGACCAGTTGGTCATGCGCCATGTGCCAGGGCTTGTAGACCCCGGCGAGCAGGGTATTGCCAAAGTTGCGGAAGGATTTCTTGGCCGGGTTGCTGAATGCCGGCGCATTGGCCATGGAATAGTCGGGACACTGGGCCGCGGCCAGGGCCGGACAGAGCAGGGTCATTGCAAGCAGCTTGCTCATTCTGGAGTCACCCCTTGTTGGAATTATGCTCGATCGGTGCCGAGTGGGGCGATTTAAATATAATCAATGCTCGTATTATTGGTAAAAAGCGCCATTCTTCACGAAAACCGACCATTGATCGGTTTGGCGGTAAATGGCTATTCGCCGTCAAACAAAAAGTCCCGGCGAACCGGGACAGCGGGCACAGTCGGTAAGGCCGCCGGTCGCCTCGGCGCCGGCGGCGGATGGGGTCAGCGTGTCAGCACGTACTGCACCAGCGCCATCACGTCAGCACTGTTGCCGGCGCACCAGGGGTGCGGCGTGGCGGGCAGGCCGATCGGAGCGGCGGTGCCCATTTCGGCGGGACCGTACTCACGGCGCATCTTCTGGAAGTCCCAATAATAGTTCTCGGTATCCCAACTGACCTTGGTGAAGTACTTGTGACGCTCGATGAAGCGGTTGCGCTTGGTCGAGGGGTCCGTCGCGTTGTACTCGGTGTTGCGGTAGACGCGGAAGACATCGCCCTTGCGGTTGAGGTCAGGCCAGGCGGCGGGCTGGTCGGGCGAACCGAGCGCCGGACGCACCGGGGCGTGCAGCGTGTAGTACTGGTTGTAGAGGGCCGAACCTTCGGTGCAGCGGTCGGGATTGACCAGGTCCTCGACATTGCGCACGTGGCCGTCGGAGAGCAGGCCGCGCGATTGCACCCAGTAGATGTCGCGCAGGTAGGTGGCGCGGATCGACTGCTGTTCCTTCTGGTAGATGGTGGGGGCGAAGAAGCGGCCCACTTCGTCCAGGCGGAACATGCGCTCGTTGGTGTTGGCGCCGACGTTGTCGTTGTGGCAGCTGCCGCAGTCGCGGTCATAGGCCGCCTTGCCGGCGTTGACCACCGACGCCACGCCGGGATAGGCCTGCCAGCCGGCCTGCACGAACTGGCCTTCGGTCAGCGCGGCGTTGCCGGTTTGCGCGGCCAGCTTGCCATTGGCCTTCAACCAGCGGAAGAGGCCGACATTGATCAGGTCGCGGTCATTGCTGTCCAGCGTCGTCATATAGGCGGTCAGCGCCTTGAGGCTGGGGGCGTCCATCGCGCCCATCGCGCCGTCCGGTTCCTCGGAATGAATGTAGGAGCCTTCAAAACCGACATAGGACTCGGTGTGCGACAGCGAGCGGCGGATCGGCATGTGGTTGGTGACGTTGGGAATCGCCACCGGCGAGAACTGGTAGTCATTGTCGGTTTCACTGCCCTCGCCCGCGGCGCGCACCATGTTGTGCTCGCCCGCGCCCGCCGGCATGTAATAGAGCAGCGTGGTCTTGTCGACATCCGCCTTGCCGGCGGCCCAGGACGGACCTTCCTCGCTGGTGGCGATGGTGTCGAAGTTGGCGGTGGTGGCGCCGGTCTTGTCACCCAGCACCGTCCACTTCATGCTCCATTCCGGATTGGGCAGGCCTGGGATCACCTTGGTCACCTTGGTGCCCGGCGCTTTTTCATAGCTGATGCGGTAACCGTGGCAGGACGCGCAGTTGAAGCCCGCCCAGGCGCCGTTGCCGGTGTAGGGATGACTGGATTCGGCGGTGCGGTAACCCACCCAACCGGTGTTCTTGGTATTGCCCTTGGTCTTTTGCGGCGTCACCAGCAAAAAGCCGGGGATCGGATTCTGCATCGGATAGGGATCGAAATAGACATCGTTGATGGCTTCGGCCGGAACCTCACCCGCCACGGTCTTGATCGCGCCGAACAGCTTGGCCGGATCGGCGGGCTGGCGGGTGATCGGGTCGGTGGTCTTGTAACTGAAGATCTTGGCCCAATCCAGCGAGCGCATCTTGTGCGCGAGGCCGATGTTGAAATCGTAGGACCAGAAGATCTTGCGGCCCAACGTCACCAGACTGTCAAAACCGGTGTTGCTGATGGTGACCGGGATCGGCGCCGTCGCCTTGGTCTGGGTGCTGAGCGTGGAAACGACATCGCACTTGTGCTTGTAGGCGGTATCGGTCACGCGCTTGGTCTGGGCGTCAATGACATTGTGCGGCTGGCCCGGCTTGGTCAGCGACGGCATGGCGCCGGTGCGCTTCTGCACCTGCAGGATCAGCGGCCCCTTGCTGGCATGGACCGGCACCTTGAACTGGACCTGGGTATCGGTCCAGGCCACCACATCCTTCGGCCAGTTGCTGCGGGTGGTGGTGGTTTCGTAGTTGACCTGGGCGATGAGGTCCAGGTTCTGCTTGAACATGATCAGGTCGGTTTCCAGCACCCGGCTGTTGCCGATCATGATCTTGCTGAAGTCGATGTCCGGCCCGGCGCCAAAGCCCGTGCCCTGCAGAGTCACGACGTCCCCCGGCTTGAGCACCGGCGCGGCGGTGGAACCGGCGGTCCAGACGCTCACGCCGTTGACCAGCAGGCGGCTGACCACCGGCTGGGGGAAATTCGCCGCCGAGGCCGCGCGTTGCGCCTCGCGCGTTGTGTTCAGCGTACACAGTTTTTCCTGATCCGGGAATGCGGGCGCGGCGGCGGCAACGCCGCTCATCGCCAACGCCAGCAGACCGGACCAGCCCCTGATTGTTGTTGTCATTTTGATGCTCCTGAAATTTACCGCACATCTGTTCAATAAACAGACCCCCACGCTCGCGATCCTAGTCGGGATCGCCTCGATTTCCCCCCCTCTTAGGGGGGGGGGATATTTCGGGACATGACGTTAACGAACGTCAAAGCGCCGGCTGGCGCCGCTAAAGCTCTGGTAGGTGGGCCCGGTCAGGCCGATTTTCTTGGCCACCCCGCGATGGACGATGCGATAGCTGCCGGGAGGCGCCAGATCCAGGTCCCAGTCGACTGTCACCTGCGACTGCGCCGACAGCCCGCCGCCGATGCGCTTCCAGAAAAAACGCGTGAACGGATCGCTGTCGGTGACATAGCGCTCCCAGGCGCTGCCGTTCCAGCGCTGGACCTCCAGATAGCTGAAATCAGCGGGAAGCTGTCCGCTGCGTTGACGCAACTGGACAGTCCGCGGATGCGCGCTCCAGAACGTCACGCTGACGCGGTTATTGCCCTTGGCATAAACGGCGGCGGCGTCGGTGACGACATCGCCGAAATTCTTGCCGGAAGGCGGCGCATCGTTGACCACACCCCAGGTATCAATGGGGGTATGCACCACCTGCGCCGACAGCAGGTCGGGCGGCGTCGGTCCGGCCGACAGGCTGCCGCCGGTCACCAGCGACCGCGCCACGATATCGGCGTGTTCGATAAAGGCGGCGGAGCTCCACGGCCCGAAATGCGTAAATCCCCCCTCGTAGTTCTGGATGGCGTATTCCTCGCGGGTGGTGAGGTACTGGTGATAGGCGTTGGCAATGGTCGGGATGACGATGTCATTGACCCCCATCACTGCCAGCGTCGGCTTCAGCGCGTTGCGCAGGCGGCGGCCGCTCATGGTGGTCTGCTCGAAGGAGGAGGCGACCAGCCCCAGGTTGCCGATAGCGAACACCTGGAAGGGGACGATGGTATCCACCCAGGGAATGTTGTTGATCCAGAAGCCGGAGACATCGCCCACCGGCAGCAGCACCTGCTTCTCTGCCTGGCACTTTTGCAGCGCGGCCGGAATCAGCGGATTGATGGGAATGCCCTGATAAGTCAGCGACCCTTCCTTGAGGCTGGCAATCAGCTTGGTGCCGCCCTCCTCGGTGCCGGAGACAAAAGCCGCGCCGATGGCGGCGGTGCAGGTGGCGGCCCCGGTCGCGCCGCCGGTGTAGGCCGGATTGACCGGGATGTTCTGGAATTCGACGAACTGGTGCTTATAGAACAGACCGCCGGTCACGGTGGTGGCGGCGGTATTGAACAGTTTCAGCGCCACCGCGTACTGGCGTTCGGCATGGACGCGGGCGTCATCGTAGGCCGACAGGCTGCTGTCAAGGTTGTGCGGCCGCAGGAAGTCGCCACCGGGATTGGCCGGGTCGGGCTGGTTGGGGCTGACATCGCCCAGCGGTGCGTTCGAGAAGGCCGCGACAAAGCTGCCGCCGACGGTCTTTTCCAGCCGCAGGGCGGCCTGCCCCTTGTTGTCGCCGTCGACGACATGCACATCCTTGTCCAGCGAGGTGCCGTGCACGCCGAACCAGCTGATCGCGCCGATCGGCTTGCCGTCGGTGCCGGTCATCTTCAGCAGGGTCATGGTGGTGTCGACGTTGCTGCCGTAGTCGGCGGCATCAGGGTTGGCCTGATAGGCGGGGAGCGAGCGATTGAAGGCGGCGTTGGCCACCTCGCCCTTGGCCAGCGCCAGCGTGGCCGGGCGTCGGGCGTTATGGGCGCGTACGATGGCGTCGGCAATGCCATCGACGACAATGTTGTAGTTCAGGTCATCGAAGCCGATGACGCCGTTGGCGAGGTTGTACAGGGTGCGAAACGAGGTATTGCCTGGCGCGGCATGATCGTGGGTGCCGACGATCATCACGTTGGCGTCGCTGTAGACGCCGGGCAGCTTCGCCGCCAGCTTCTTGATGACGCCGGTCTTGATGCTCTGGTAGGTGTGCAGCAACTCGGCGTTGACGTAGGCGACGCGCTGGCCGCTGCACGGGCTTTCCAGCACGAAACCGCGCGCATGGAGCCGGGTTTGCAGGCCCTCCATGGTCACGCCCGGCTCGGTGTAACCGGTGCTGATGTCCACCATCGGGCCGGTAATGTCCGTTTTCGCCGCGCCCGCCAGCCATTGGCTGCTGCCCCGGCAGGCCTGGATGGCCGCCGACGCGGCGGACGGCGGCGCGGGGGGATTGGGCACGGTCGATGCCGCCGCCACGGCGCCGCCACCGGTCAGTATCCCGACAATCACCATCCGTCGGATCAGGGGTTTTCTTGTTCCAGTCATGACGCTATCCTCAAAACACGATCATTGATCACATTTGAACCGTAACACGTCAATGTAATGACATCCCCCTCCTGAAGAAGGGGGACGCCAAGATCCGGAAATCCGTCGGCACAACATAAGAAAAGACGCCGCCCGCTGCTTTCGGCGGCCAGGGGAGACCACCATGACCACACCCAAGCCTCGACCGCTGTCCGCCATCGCCGCCCTGTGGCTGGCCGGACCGGCGCTGGCCGCTTCCGGCAGCTTCAGCACCTTCACCTACAACGTCGCCGGGCTGCCGGAGATCCTGTCCAGCGCCACCAGCAGCCGCCAGGCGGCGACCGAACAGATCAGCTGCTACATCCGCCAGTTCGACGTGGTGAACGTGCAGGAGGACTTCAATTACCACGCCGCGCTCTATGACAGCTGCGACGACCACGCCTACCGCTCGCCGACCACCGGCGGCGCGGGCATCGGCAGCGGCCTCAACACACTCAGCCGCTTTCCGTACATGGACTGGGAACAGGTGAAATGGGCGCAGGCCAACGGCGTCGACGTGCTGACGCCGAAGGGCTTCACGCTGGCGCGCACGCGGCTGGTCGAGGGCGTCTACGTGGACATCTACAACCTGCACACCCAGGCGCAGACCGAACCCGCCGACCTCGACGCCCGCCGCAAGGACATCCTGCAACTGCTGGCCTACATCGAGGCGAACTCCGCCGGACATGCCGTGATCGTGATGGGTGATACCAACACCCGCTACACCCGCGACGGCGACAACATGGGGCAGTTCCTGCGTCACGGCTTTACCGATGTCTGGGTGGACAAGGTGCGCGGCGGCGACGTGCCCGTGGCCGGTGCGGCGGCGATAGTCTGCTCCCCCGCCGTGACCAGCCCGACCTGCGAGGTGGTGGACAAGGTGCTGTTCCGCGACAACGGCTTTGTCGGGCTGAGCGCGCTGTCCTACCTGATTCCCACCGACATGCAGAACGCGGCGGGCGAGGAACTCTCCGACCATCGCGGCATCCGCGTCGGCTGGAGCTACGCCACCCGCGCCGACCGCCGCCTCAGTGATCCGGTGGGCGGCCCGCACGGCGCGGCCTTCAACGATGTCTCGCTGCTGCCGGTGTCCCCTTCCGTGGGGAAAGTCACACTGCGCAGCGGCAGCCGCATCGACCGCGTCGAGGTGACGCTGAGCAACGGCCACATCTTCAGCCACGGCGGCAACGGCGGCTCGGAAAGTTCGCTGACGCTGGGCAGCAACGAATACCTGACCGGCCTCACCGCCTGCACCGGTGTCTACAACGGCAATACCCGCCTCTACTCCGCGCGCTTCACCACCAGCAGCGGCCGCACGCTCAGCGGCGGCAGCGGCACGTCCAGCTGCACCACCTTCACCGCCCCGGCGGGCTGGCAGATTGTCGGCTTCCACGGCCGTTCCGGCGACGAGGTCGACAAGCTGGGCGTGGTCTATGCGCCGCAGGTGAGCAAGACGGCGCCGGTCGGCTGGGTGCAGATCGTCAACCGCAATTCCGGCCAGTGCCTGGACATCCACAACGGCACGATGGCCGCCGGTACCAATGTGCAGCAATGGAGCTGCAACGGCGGCAGCTGGCAGAAATGGCACTACGACGCATCGACCGGTCTGGTGCGCAGCCAGAAAGACCCGCGCTACTGCCTGGACAACAGCGGCAGCTATGACAGCGGCGCCAACCTGAAGATCTGGCCCTGCACCGGCAACGCCAACCAGCGTTTCAGTTACGACAGCGCCAGCGGCCGCCTCGGCGTGCGCTCCTATCCGACGCAGGCGCTGGATGTGCTCAACCAAAGCACCGCCGCCGGCGCCAATGTCCAGACCTGGACCTGGTGGGGCGGCCCGGGCCAGCAGTGGAACCTGACGCCCTGACCCTCCCC
>CAZPZK010000115.1:0-8453 GCA_964591095.1 uncultured Moraxellaceae bacterium
CATCCTCACTGACCGTGCCGAAATTATCACCGACAATGACCGCATCATCATTTTCACCGGTAATGGTGACGGTAACCGTCGTTGAGGTACCACCATCCAGACTGGTCACCACAAAGCTGTCGGTCGTGGTATCGCCTGCGCCGAGAGACTGCACGGAGGCGCTGTCCACGGCGTACGTCCAGTTACCCAAGGCATCGACCGCGTAGGCCCCCAGTCCGGAGATACCCAGCCCCGATGCCGCAATCGTGCCGTCTTCACCCGCATCCACATCGGCGACACTCAGCGCGCCGGTGGCCGCAGAAGCACTTTCCTCCATCTGGGCGCCGCTGACATCGCCGGTGATCGAGGCGGTGTCGTTGATGCCGGTCAGGGTGATTGTCACGGCCTGGGTGGTGCCGTCGGTGCTGCTGACCGTGAACGTGTCGGTCACAGTGTCGCCCGCGCCCAGGGACTGGATGGCGGGATTGCTGTTGCCAGCGGTGTAGGTCCAGTTGCCGGCGGCGTCAATATCAAAACTGCCATACAGGCCGGCCGTGCCGGACTGGGGGGTGACATCGCTCTCACCGGTATCCACATCCGACACCGACAGGGCACCGGTGGCGATCAGGTCGGGAGTGCTATCATCCTCGGTCAGGCTGGCGCTGGCATCACCGGAGAAGACCGCGGCGTCATTGACGCCGTTGATGGTGATCGTCACCATTTCGGAAGCCGAGTTATCCGTGCTGTACACCACAAAGGTGTCTGTCAGGGTTGCGGTGAAGGACAGGGCCTGCACGGCCGCATTGCCGTTGTTGACGCTGTAACTCCAGTTGCCCGATCCATCCACGGTATAGGAACCATAGTTGGCGGCGCCGGAGGCCGACTGGGCTGAGCTCTCCCCGGCATCGGCATCGGTAACGGTCAGTGCACCGGTGGTGGCGGCCAGCGCATCTTCCGCAATGGCGCCGCTGGTATCCCCGACCAGTGAGGCAATATCATTGACACCCGTCACGGTAATGGTCAGGCTGGTTGTGCCGGTCAGGCCATGGGCATCCACCACCGTATAACTGAACACATCGGTATCGGTGACTCCCGCCCCCAGGGCGTCCGCATTGGTCAGCACATAGGTATAGCTGCCATCCGCAAGGAGGGTTACCGTACCGTACGTCCCGGCCACTGCAACGCCCACATTGCCGGGCAGGCCGTTGACCTGGCTGACCGCCTTGGTTTCACCCAAGCCGAGGGCGCTGTCGGCATCGGTATCGTTGGTGAGCACATTGCCAATCCGTGACGAGGGGTCACCTTCCGTAATCGCGTCGGTATCGGCCACGCCGATCGGCGCGTCATTGACCGCCTGAGCGACGGTAACCACCGGCCCGCCGTTGAACTGGATATCTTCCACATCGGACAAGGTATCGACGCCGTCGCCGCCCACCAAGTCGGTCACCGTGGAAGCTGTCACGTCATAGTTGACCCAACTGGCATCATAAACCGCCTTATCGTTACCCGTACCGCCGCTAAGACTGTCATTGCCAGCACCACCGTGCAGCGTGTCGATACCATTACCACCCACCAGGCTGTCATTGCCGCCGCCCCCCTGCAGCGTGTCATCACCAACACCACCGGTCAGCAAGTTGTCGCCGGCATCACCGGTCAGGCTGTCGGCGAAATTGGAGCCGGTCAGGTTCTCAATGCTGCTGAACGTATCACCGGCGGCTTCGCCGCCAGAGACGGCTCCCGTACCGAGGTTGACCGAAACGCCGGAGGCGCTGTTGATGTAACTGGCGGTGTCCGTGCCGCCGCCGCCATTCAGGGCATCCGCGCCCAAGCCGCCGTTGAGCGTGTCGTTACCAAGGTCCCCGTTAAGGATGTCATCACCATCAAGACCATTGATGGTATCGGCGGAAGTCGTGCCGTTAAGGGTATCGTTACCGCTCGTGCCGTTGATGATGGCCATATTCATGCGCTCCGTAGTCGCGTAGTTATTTCAATTGAGTAAAACCAGCCGCCCTGAAAACAGGCCGCCTTTTGATAGTTAGGCCCTATACTCATCCAATCCCCGAGTCAAAACCACCCTAAAATTAGGGTGGTTTCCGATTTTTTTCCGGACCAGATGTTGCTAGACTTTTCACATTCATAACCCCTGGTCATGAAGGGCAGGTGACAATGGACTCAACAGAAATTGAAGGCGACATCCTGCTGACCGCCATCTACCAGACGGTGGCGGACGGCGCCGGCTGGCCGGATGCCCTGGCGGTCCTGCAGCAACAGTTCGGGGCAAAAGCCGCTTTCCTGACATCCACGGACCTTCAGCGCCCGGTCAACAATTTCCATCACGCCGCCGGCATGCCGGACAGCTGGCACGCCGAGCGGGACGCCACTCTGGCAAGCCACGGCTATTCGACGCTGGCCAGGGAGTGGTTCAGCCGCCTGCCGGTCGGCTTGCCCATGGACAGTGACCACCGGTTCGGCAATGCGGAAGCCTTCATTCACACCGGCGGCGACTTTGCCGAGACCCTTGCTCATCACGGCATCCGCCACTTGCTGGTGGTGATCCTGGAGCGCGGCGATTTCCAGACCTCGGTGCTGGCGCTGGGCGGCGACCGCCCGTTTCCGCCCGACCGCGCCCTGCGCCTGCGGCCGATCGCGCGCGTGCTGCAGCATGCCCTCGCCCTGCGCAAGCAGGTTTCCATCGCCAGGACGGATAATGAGCGGATTTACGGGATGCTGGATGCGCTGAATGACGGCATCATGCTCCTCGACAAGTCCGCCCTGGTGCGCTACGTCAATCCCAAGGCGATTGCCCTGCTCAAGCGGCAGGAGTCGGTCAGCATCCTGCACGGGGTCTTCTCCATGCTGCGGCCGGAGCGTAACCAGGCCATGCAACTGCAGTTGCGGGAGGCAATGAGTGCCAGCCTGCATCCCACCGCTAACAGCCGCAACCGGGTCATCATCCTGGAAACCCATTCCGAAAAGGACAAGCTGCTGCTGACCCTCACCCCGTTGCGCCGCCTGACGCCCTTCCGGGCGCTGCTGGCGGACGGCGTGGCCGCGATAGTCTTTATCCGCAATCCCGGCCGCCGCTACCATGTCTGTGAAAAGATGCTGCACGACGCTTACCATCTGTCGCCGCGCGAGGCGGATATCTGCCAGCGCTTCGTCAACACCACCGACCTGGAGTCGCTTTCCACGGAGACCGGGCTGGCGATGCATTCGTTGCGCAGCGTCTTCCGCAATATCTACGAAAAAACCGGCAGCCATTCGCAGGCGGATCTGATCCGCCTGCTGATCGGCCTGCGCAGCGATGTGGAGGACTCCGCTTGAGCCGCGCCTTTCCCCTTAACCCGCTGGCTCTCCGCCGAGGTTTCCGACCATGACCCGTCTGCACGTCCCCTGCCCCCTGACCCTGGAAACGGAGATTGCACTGCCCGAGGATTCCGCCCACCACTTCATCCGCGTCCTGCGCGCCCAAGCGGGCGACGGGGTCTGTCTCTTCAACGGGCTGGGGGGGGAATACCACGGCACCCTGACGCGGGTTGACAAGCGCCAAGCCTGGGTCCGCCTCGACCGTTTCGTGGCGGATGACCGGCTTTCGCCGCTGGCGGTGCATCTGGGCCAGGTCTTGTCCAAGGGTGACCGCTTTGACTGGGCCATCCAGAAAGCGACGGAGCTGGGCGTCCGCGAGATCACACCCCTGTTCAGCGAGCGCTGCGAGGTGCGGCTGGGTGAGGAACGGCAGGACAAGAAGCTGCTGCACTGGCAGCGGGTGGCGATCAGCGCCTGCGAACAGTGCGGCCTGAACCGGGTGCCGGTCATCCATCCCCCGGTCGGCCTGTCGGAATGGCTGGGCGCCGTTGCCGCCGAAAGCCGGTTTGTGCTGGCGCCGGGCGTGGAACCGCTGAGCCTGCCCGCGGAACGGCCGGCGGCGCTGGCCTTGCTGGTGGGCCCGGAAGGCGGTCTCAGCGCCGGGGAAATCTCAGAAGCCAACCGGCGGGGTTTTCGCAACTGGCGGCTGGGCGGGCGGGTCTTCCGCACCGAGACGGCGCCGGTGGCGGCGCTGTCGGTGCTGCAGTGGGAATACGGGGATTTCCGGGGGTAGGCCGGCCGCCGGAATTTTCGCGCGGTGGATCACATTAGGGGATTAAAGGGCGGTCGTTTGTGTGGCAACATCCTTCCGGCCATGCTACATGGTTAAATGCCGCCGGTGAATTCCGGCCGCTTCTTCCCGGTCTCATGACGGAGTATGAACCGATGAAAGCCTTGTCCGCCTCCACCCAGATTCCCGACCCTTACCGGGCCGGGGCCGAGCTGGGCGATTGCCTGAAATCGCTGCGGCCGGAGATTGTCTTCCTGTTTTCGACCATCGATCTGGCCAACGGCCCCGATCTGCTGCACGGCTTGCGCGATGCGCTGGACGATCCGGGCTGCCTGATTATCGGCAACAGCGGCGATGGTCTGTATGCCGGAGACGGTTGCCATGAATTTGGCGCCTGCGCGCTGGGACTGAACAGCGACGGGGTGGTCAGCTGGCGCCTGAGCATCGGCCATCGCGTCACCGCCGACCCGGTCGGGGCGGCGCGCGAGGCGTTGCTGGCGCATGAAGGAGCGGCCCTGGCGTTCATGGTGTCGGACTTTCATGCCGATGCGTCCCGGATCGAGTCCGTGCTGGAGCACGAGGTAAAAATCCCGGTCATCGGCGGCCTGGCGGCCGATGACCAGCAGTGGCGCCAGTGCGCCCTGTACGCCAACGAGGCCGTGCTGACGGATTGCATTGTCGCCGTCGGCGCTTACGGTCCGCTCCGTTTCAGCATCCATGTCGAAAACACGATCACGCCGGTGGGCAGTCCGGGGACAGTCGAGTCCGCCTCCGGAACCCGCATCGATGCGATCAGCGGCCTGCCCGCCATGCAGTTCATCGAGCGCGAAACCGGCAAGCCGGTGCTGCGCAGCGATCGCGGCATTACTTCGCTGATGCTGGTCGATCCCGCGCCGACGCCGCTCAAGCGCCTGCGCGCCATTGCCCAGTATATTGGGCAGTCGAAGCAGAGCCTGCAACTCTATGGCGGCATCCGTCCCGGCCAGCAGGTCCAGGTCTGCATGGCCGATCCCGGACTGCTGATCGACAATGTCTACCGGCTGGCGTCCGGGGCGGCGGCCACGGACGGCTTTCAGCCCGTGGCGGCGCTGGTCATCAGTTGCGCCGGGCGGAAGTCGCTGCTCGGCCGTCAGGTGCATCACGAGATTGACGCCTTGGGACGGCATTTGCCACGCATCCCGCTGGCCGGGTTTCCCTCGCTGGGTGAAATCGCCCCGCTGCGCGCGGAGGGGGGCTATACCGCCAACCTCTTCCACAACATGACCTATGTCCTGCTGCTGGTCGGCCCATGAATACCCTGTTCATCAGCACCATTGATCCGCCGCCGCCCGGCTTCCTGAGCATTCAGCCCAGCCGCAAGCTGCTGCTGACCTCAATCTTTGCCCTGGTCACAGCCACCCCGGACGACACCTTGCGGCTGATCGAGGACCGGCTGGACCAGATCAAGGGCATCCTGGTGACGCCTGCCGCCGACGGCGGCCTGGAAACGTTGGGGCCGTCCTTCTGGGTGTTGCGCGTGCCGCCGGAAGCCTGGCCGCAGTTACCGTATCTGGTAACGCCGCTGGTGACCACGCTCGCCGCGCTGACCGACCTCCAGGACCGTCAGGGGGACCTGCAGCGCAACCTGAGCCGCCGCGACCGTGACCTGGAACGGCTGCAGCAAGACTACCAGCGCGCCACCAGCGCCCTGCTCGACAAGGTCCGCCACCTGTCCGAGGCCGAATCCTCCATCCGCCACCTCAACCATGTGCTGGAAGCCCGCGTGACGGAACGCACCGTGGCGCTGGAAACCGTCAACGCCGAACTGCGCATCGCCAAGGAACAGGCGGAAGCAGCCAACGAGGCGAAAAGCCTGTTCCTGGCCATGATGAGCCATGAAATCCGCACCCCGATGAACGGGGTGATCGGCATGCTCGACCTGCTGAAGGAAACCGCTCTTGAAAAGGACCAGCACCAGATGCTGGATACGGTGCGTGACTCTTCGTTTGTGCTGCTCAACCTGATTGATGACATCCTCGACTTCTCCAAGATCGAAGCCGGCCGCCTGGAACTGGAGAAAGTGCCCTTCTCGCTGATGGATATGGTGGAAGGCGTGGCGGAAACGCTGATGCCGAATGCGGCGCGCAAGCATCTGAGCTTTACCTGCTTCGTCGATCCCGCCATCCCCGACCGCGTGGTGGGCGATCCGGCGCGCTTACGGCAGGTCCTGTTCAACCTGTGCGGCAATGCCATCAAATTTACCGAGCCGGGCAGCCGCAAGCGCGGCGAGGTCCGGCTGGCGGCGGAAGCCGTCGACGTGGCCGCCTCCGAGGTCACGGTGGACCTGCGCATCGAAGATGACGGCATCGGCATGTCGTCCGAGGCGGTGGAGCGGCTGTTCATGCCGTTTACCCAGGCGGACAGCTCCACCTCGCGCCATTACGGCGGCACCGGCCTCGGCCTGTCCATCTGCAAGCGGCTGGCCGACCTGATGGACGGACGTATCCAGGTGCACAGCCATCCGGGCGAGGGCAGCCGATTCTGTGTGCGGCTGACCCTGCCGCTGGCGGCGCGCCAGCCCGATTTCAGCCAGCCTTCCCTGCGCGCGGTGCCGGTGATCGCCGTGCTGGAGGATGACCCGTTGCGCGACCACGCCCTGCGTTACCTGCAGTATTGGCATACCGCCTTCCGCCCGGTCTCCTCCCTGGCGGAGGCCGAGAAGCTGGCCGGCGAAGCCCGCGCCGCCGGCGAAACGCCGATACTGCTGCTGGGTCCGGCCTGGCCGCGAGTACCCGAGACGCTGGCCGACCTGCCGGTACTGCTGATGACGCGGCGGCATGACAAGGGAGGCCAGGCCGGCAGCCTGCCCGCCAACATGATCCGGTTGTGGATCTCGCCGTTGCGGCGGGAGGACCTGCGACTGGCGCTGCTGGTGGCCTGCGGCCGCGAAAGCCCGCAACCCATCGGCCTGCCGCTGAAACTGGGCAAGCCCCGCGACGGCCTGCGGCCGGTCAACCCGGAGGAGGCCGAGGCCTCAGGCCGCCTGATCCTGGTGGCCGAGGACAACCCGGTCAACCAGATGGTCATCGCCCGCCAGCTCTCCCACCTGGGCTATACCTGCCTGCTGGCCGCCAACGGCCGCGAGGCGCTGGCTCTGTTTGAAAGCCGCCGGTTCGCCCTCGCCCTGTGTGATTGCCACATGCCCGAACTCGACGGCTTCGGGCTGACGGCGGCGATCCGCCGCCATGAACGGGCAAACAATGGCCATCTGCCGATCATCGCCTTTACCGCCAACGCCTTGCGCGGCGAGAGCGAACGCTGCCTGCTGGCCGGCATGGACGATTACCTGGCCAAGCCGGTGGAATTGCAGGAACTGCAGCGCATCCTGCACAAATGGATGCCCGAAGCCGACTGAAACCCGCGGCTAAAAAGCCAGCTCCGCGCCCAGCGTCAGCGTGCGGCCGGGCTGCGGCAAGCGGATCAGCGACTGCCGCGACGTGCCGCCCGCGTGGTAATAGCGGCGGTCCCCCACATTCTCCAGCCGCAGGCTGAGGCTGACCCCCGGCCGCCAGTCATCCCATCCCGCATAGAGATTGAGCAGGCCGTAACCGGGAGTGGTCAGCGGTTCCGTCTTGCTGGCCGAACCGGGCACCCGCGACGCCGCGCTGAGCAACCACGACGGCGACACGAACCACCCCGCGTGCGAGCGCCAGGTTGCCCCCATCTTCAGCTTGGAGCGCGCGGTATAGGGCAGCGGCTCGCGCCCGTCCGGTCCGTTGAGGCGGCCGTCGGTGTAACTGCACGCCGCCCAGCTTTCCCAGGCGCCGCGCCGGGCGGGAAAACGCAGCCTCGCCACCCCTTCCACCCCGCTGGCGACCGACTGCCCTAGATTGACGTTCTGGCTGGTGGCCTGCAGGAAGCCGCCCGGAATGAAGTCGGAGACCGGAACCGCCGTGTTGCGCGCAAACAGGATCAGGTTGTCCAGTTGCGAATGGTAGGCGGTCAGCGCATAGCGGCGGTTGGGCTGCGGCATCCATTCCAGGCGCAGTTCGGCCGCCCGCACCTCCTCCGGCTGCAGGTCGGGATTGGGAATGCGGAAACTGGCGGCGATATAACGCCCCTGCGCGTCCTGCTGGCCGTTGAAGCTGCCGAAATGCTCGTAACTGTAGGACGGCGACGGCGCAAGGAACGCCTGGCTCAGCGTCATGCCCAGCGACAGGCGGTTTCCCGGATCGAAGCGCAAGCCGAGGTAAGGGCTGAGGCTGCGGCCGTAGTCCGAGTTGCGGTCCAGCCGCCCGCCCAGTTGCATTGACCAGCGCGCGCTCCAGCGGTACTGATCCTGGAAGAACAGGGCGAAGTTCTCCTGGCGCACCTCGAACAGGCGCACCGGCAAGGTGTT
>CAZPZK010000116.1:0-8430 GCA_964591095.1 uncultured Moraxellaceae bacterium
GCGGTGGGTGTACATCACGCCCTTGGGGTGGCCGGTGGTGCCGGAGGTGTAGCACAGCGCCGCGCCGCTGTTTTCGTCCAGCGCGGGCCACTCGAATTGGTCGGACTGGTCGGCGATCAGCTCTTCGTAGCAGATCAGGTTCGGCAGCTTGCTGGCGGCGGGCATGTGCTCGCGGTCGGTCAGCACCACGTAGCCTTCCACCTTGGGCAGCTTGTCGTGCACGGCTTCCAGCAGCGGCAGGAAGGTGAGGTCGACGAAGATGTAGCGGTCCTGGGCGTGGTTGACGATGTAGATGATCTGTTCCGGGAACAGGCGCGGGTTGATGGTGTGGGTCACCGCGCCGATGCCGCTGACGCCGAAGTACAGCTCATAGTGCCGCCAGGTGTTCCAGGCCAGCGTGCCGATGCGGTCGCCGGGCCGGATGCCCAGCTTGCCGGTCAGGGCGTTGGCCAGTTGCTTGCTGCGGCGGGCGGCCTGGGCGTAGGTGGTGCGGTGGATGCCGCCCTCGACCTTGCGGCTGACGATTTCGGCGTCGGGGTGCGCCAGTACGGCGTGCTCGATCAGGGTGGATATCAACAGGGGTTGCTGCATCATGCTCATTGTTGTTTTCTCGCAAAGTGGGGCGAAGTCGGGGTCAAGAGTAGACCAGCCGGGGGCGGCTTGTCAGCGTCGGGGCGGGCCGGAGTTCGGGCTTTTGGTGAACGCCGGTCGCGGCGGCGGGATCATCATCGGCCGGCGGTTGTCATTTTTGGCGAATCTGCGTACTTGCGGCGCGGATGCTGTTATCATCATGGCGTGTTTTTTTGTATGGCTGATGACCTTTCCTGCATGACAGGCGCGGCGTCACACTCCGGAACCGATTCCCAGAAATGACCAAAACCCTGAAATTCACCGAACTCCCGCTGGACACCCGCCTGCAACGCGCGATTGAAGACCTGGGATTTCCCCATTGCACGCCCATCCAGGAAGAAGTGCTCCGCTTCACGCTCTCCGGCCATGACGCCATCGGCCGCGCCCAGACCGGCACCGGCAAGACAGCCGCCTTCCTCATCACCCTGATCAACGACCTGCTGAAAACCCCGGCCCCCGAAGAACGCTATCTGGGCGAGGCGCGTGCGCTCTGCCTGGCGCCCACCCGCGAGCTGGCGCTGCAGATCGCCAAGGATGCCGAAGCCCTGTGCAAGTACAGCGGCCTGCGCATCGTGACGCTGGTGGGCGGCATGGATTACGACAAGCAGCGCGCCCAGTTGCAGCGCGATTTTGTCGATATCATTGTCGCCACGCCCGGCCGGTTGCTGGACTTCGCCGGTCAGCAGGCGCTGTACCTCGACCAGATCGAGGTGCTGGTGATTGATGAGGCCGACCGCTTGCTGGACATGGGTTTCATTCCCGACATCAAGCGCATCGTGCGCATGTGCCCGCCCAAGTCCCACCGCCAGACGCTGCTGTTTTCCGCCACCTTCAACCAGGATGTGCTCAACCTCGCCCAGCAATGGCAGTTTGAGCCGGTTCGTGTCGAGATTGCGCCCGAGCAGGTGACCACCGACCGTGTCGAGCAGGTGATCTACATTGTCAGCGCCGAACAGAAGTACCAGTTGCTCTACAACCTGATCCGCGAGGAAGCGGTGGAGCGCATGATGGTGTTCGCCAACCGGCGCGACCAGGTGCGGCGCCTGGCCGACCTGCTGAAGCAGCATCACATCTCCTGCGCCGTGCTCTCGGGCGAAGTGCCGCAAGACAAGCGCGTCAAGACGCTGGAAAGCTTCCGGGAGGGCAAGGTCAAGGTGCTGGTGGCGACCGATGTCGCCGGACGCGGTATCCATATTGACGGCGTCAGCCATGTCGTCAACTTCACCCTGCCCGAGCAGACCGATGATTACGTCCACCGCATCGGCCGCACCGGCCGCGCCGGGGCAACCGGCAAGAGCATCAGCTTTGCCTGCGAGGACGATGCTTTCCTGATCCCGGCGCTGGAGCAGGCCATCGGCAAGAAGCTGTCCTTGATCCATCCCCGCGAGGAGCTGCTGGCGCCGGTGTGATCCGCCGCCAGGGCCATATGAAACAGGGCGCCAATGGCGCCCTGTTTCATATGGCTTGCCGCGCGGGCGCACGGGGAGGATAATAATCAAATCCATGAAAACAGTGAGGATATTATGACCGATCTCGTCGCCCGCCGGGCCGCCCTGACCGCCCGCCGCAGCGAGTTGCTGGCCCGCCTGGACGCCATTCGCCGCGATTACGCCAACGGCCTCCCCGCCGATTTCGAAGAGCAGGCGCAGCAACTGGAAAATGCGGAAGTCCTGCAGGAAATCAGCCGCCTGGCGGCCGAGGAACTGGGGCAGGTCGAAGCTGCTCTGGTTCGGATCGAGCAGGCGATGGGCAACCTGAAAACCTGAACCGGCTTATTCCAGCCGGACCGCGTAGGCTTCCTCCAGGGAGATGATGCGCTCCCTGGCCAGGTGGAGGGCATGCTCCGTCAACGGCGTCATGCCTTCGCGGATGGCCTGTTGTTGCAGGGTGTCCGCCTGGACGCCGGGCCGCAGCAGGTTGCGCATGCCGCCCGTCATCACCAGCAACTCATACACCGCGCGCCGTCCCTTGGTGCCGCGCTGCTTGCAGTACTCGCACCCCGCTCCCTTGTAGAAAACCTCATCCGGACCTACGCCCATCATCTTGCGGATGCCGGGTGATGGATTCTCGGGCACCAGGCATTCCGTGCAGTTGGCGCGCACCAGGCGCTGCGCCAGCACGCCGAGCAGGGTGCTGCTCAACAGGTAGGATTCGGTGCCGATCTCCAGAAAGCGGGTGACGGTGGTGGCGGCGCTGTTGGTGTGCAGCGTACTCAGCACCAGATGGCCGGTGAGCGCGCTTTCCACGGCCATCTTGGCGGTCTCGTGATCGCGGATTTCCCCCAGCATGATCACATCGGGGTCATGGCGCAGAATGTGCTTGAGCGTCTTGGCGAAGGTGTAGCCGGTCTGGGGGTTGATCTGGATCTGGGTGATGCCGTCCATCCGATATTCGACCGGATCTTCCACGGTGATGATGTTGATCTTGTCCGAGCGGATCTGGGCGATCGCCGTGTAGAGGGTGGTGGACTTGCCGGAGCCGGTCGGTCCGGTGACCAGGAACATGCCGTTGCTGCGGGTCAGGAGGTGACGGATGCGTTCGGCGTCATCGCCCTCATAGCCCAGATCCTCCATGTGCTGCATGGCGAACTGGGTGTCCAGCAGGCGGATGACCACGTCCTCGCCATAGATGCCGGGCATGATCGACAGGCGCAGGTCCACCTCCTTGCCGGAAAAGCGGATGCGGGCGCGGCCATCCTGCGGGACGCGGTGCTCGGAGATGTCCATGCCGCCGAAAATCTTGAGGCGGCTGATGATGGCGGACAGCAACTGTTTGTTGAAGCTGCGTTGCCGGATCAGTTCGCCGTCGATCCGGAAAAAAATGTCCACTGCCTCCTGGCGTGGGCGGATGTGGATATCCGAGGCGCGGCTGATGATGGCCTCGGTGATCAGGTTTTGGACCAGTTGCACCACCGGCCGCTCCAGTGCCTTTTCGCTGACGGCGGCATCGCCGACCTTGGCGGTTGCTTCCGGCGACATCATTTCCACGGTTTCCAGCGCGCTGGTAATTTCCTCCTGGCTGTAATAGGTGGAGATCGCCAGCATGATGTCTTCGTAGGTCGAAATCGCCAGTTCGATCTGTTTGCCCGAGACAAAATGCAGGGTGTCCAGCAGGCTGTTGTTGGTGGGATCGGACACGGCGATGACCAGCCGCGTGTCTTCCGACAACAGCGGGATGACGGCATTCTTGCGGGCAAAGGCCACCGGGATGGCGCGCAGGGCCTCGGGATCGACATCGAAGGCGCGCAGGTTGACAAAGGGAATGCCGAAGCAGCGGCCGAGGATGTGGCCGAGATCATCGTCGGTGATCAGCCCCTGATGCCGGAAATAAAAAGCGATGTGCTGGCTTTGCGAGCGGGCGGGATCGTTGACGGCTTCCTGGTACTGCTCTTCCGTGATCATGCCCGAGGCGATCAGGATGTCATGCACCGGCGGCGGATCGTAGTGATGCATCCGCTGGAAATATTGCCGCAGTTGCGCGCTGTCCCGGATGATTTCCACATAGGGCATCATCGTCGGCTGTCTGAAGGGAGCGTGAGCGACCTCTGTCATCAATCAGTTCCGGTGAGGAGCCGTCCGCTAGCCCAGGGTAGTGAATACGGGCCTGACCTTCATTACGGGCAGGTTCTTGTGATGCGGGCCAGAAAATGTGACCCCTGACTCAAAATCTAATCACCTTCTGACAGTAGGTCAATAGAGGAATCGGTCGCGCCGGACTGCCTGCCCGATATGCCCGACGGGCGTGATCGCCGCTCCCGGTTGAAAAACCGGCCGTCGGGACCGGGAACGGGCGATTGCGCCGGCATTTGTACGGCCGCGTCCCGCAAACCCATTCCAACCGGACGCAAAATGGCTTAAAAACGTTCCCATTCCTTCGGGTCATTACATAACAAGGAGTCTGTCCCATGTCTTCCACGATCGAATCCGTCCTGCACGAGAACCGCCACTTTGCGCCGCCCGCCGAATTTGCCGCCAAGGCGCGCGTCTCCGGCATGGAGGCCTATCACGCCCTGTGCCGTCAGGCTGAAGCTGACTACGAAGGCTTCTGGGCCGGGCTGGCCCGCGAGCGCCTGAGCTGGAAGCGGCCGTTCACGCAGGTGCTGGATGAAAGCCAGGCGCCGTTCTATTCGTGGTTTGCCGACGGCGAGCTGAACGTTTCCTACAACTGCCTGGACCGCCACCTGCCGGAGCTGGCGAACAAGCTGGCCATCATCTTTGAGTCCGACAACGGCACCGTCACCCGCGTCACCTACGCCGAACTGCACCGCAAGGTCTGCCAGCTGGCCAACGGCCTAAAGAGCCTGGGCATCACCAAGGGCGACCGGGTGCTGGTGTACATGCCGATGAGCATCGAGGCGGTGGTGGCGATGCAGGCCTGCGCCCGGATCGGCGCCATCCATTCGGTGGTATTCGGCGGCTTCTCGGCCAAGAGCGTCAACGAGCGCATCATCGACGCCAAGGCGCGGCTGGTGATTACCGCCAACAGCGGTGTGCGCGGCGGCAAGATCGTGGCGTTGAAGGAAACCGTGGACGAAGCGCTGGCGATGGGCGGCTGCGAGTCGGTGGAGCGCGTGGTGGTTTTCAAGCGCGTGCTGCACGAGGACGGTCCCTGGACGCTGGGTCGCGATATCTGGTGGCACGACCTGGTGGCGAAACAGCCCGAGCAGTGCGAGCCGACCTGGGTGCTGGCCGACGATCCGCTGTTCATCCTCTACACCTCCGGTTCCACCGGCAAGCCCAAGGGCGTGCAGCACAGCAGCGCCGGGTATCTGCTGGGCGCGGTCAACAGCATGCTCTGGACCTTTGACTACAAGCCGGACGACGTGTTCTGGTGTACCGCCGATGTCGGCTGGATTACCGGACATACCTACGTCGCCTACGGCCCGCTGGCGGTGGGCGCGACGCAGGTGATTTTTGAAGGCGTGCCGACCTATCCCGATGCCGGACGTTTCTGGAAGATGATCGAGGAACACCGCGTTACCACTTTCTACACCGCGCCGACGGCAATCCGCTCGCTGATCAAGCTGGGCGGCGAGTTGCCGAAGCAGTACAACCTGTCGTCGCTGCGCCTGCTGGGCTCGGTGGGCGAGCCGATCAACCCGGAAGCGTGGATCTGGTACCACGAAGTCGTTGGCGGCGGTCGTTGCCCGATTGTCGATACCTGGTGGCAGACCGAGACCGGCGGCCACATGATCACGCCGCTGCCGGGCGCGGTGGCCACCAAGCCGGGTTCCTGCACCTTCCCGCTGCCGGGCATCATGGCCGATGTGGTGGATGAGGCCGGGGAGCCGGTGGAGCTGGGCAAGGGCGGTATCCTGGTGATCAAGCGGCCGTTCCCGTCACAGGTGCGCACGCTGTGGGGCGACCCCGAGCGTTTCAAGAAGTCCTATTTCCCGGAAGAGTTCCACGGCAAGTACTACCTGGCCGGCGACTCCGCCAACCGCGACGCCGAGGGCTATTTCTGGATCATGGGCCGCATCGACGACGTGCTGAACGTCTCCGGTCACCGTCTGGGCACCATGGAAATCGAGTCGGCGCTGGTGGCCAACCCCAAGGTGGCGGAAGCGGCCGTTGTCGGCCGTCCGGACGCCATCAAGGGTGAGTCGGTGGTGGCCTTCGTGGTGCTGAAGGGCGCGCGCCCGGCCGGGGCGGAAGCCAAGGCGCTGGTGGCGGAGCTGCGCGACTGGGTGGCGAAGGAAATCGGCGCCATCGCCAAGCCGGATGACATCCGCTTCGGCGACAACCTGCCCAAGACCCGTTCCGGCAAGATCATGCGCCGCCTGTTGCGCGCCATCGCCAAGGGCGAGTCGATCACGCAGGACACCTCGACGCTGGAAAACCCGGCCATTCTGGTGCAGTTGCAGGAAGCCAACTAACGCACCGGGAACTTGAAATGGCGCGCCGGACCCGTTCCGGCGCGCCATTCTTATTTCCGCACACCTGTCCTTTTTGGGGTTGTGACGTGCGGTTGCCGAGGAGGATAATCAGGCATTATTCCCGTTCACGGTCCCGATGAGGCCTTTTCCATGCGCAGACTCCTTCCCCGTTTCGACTTGCAGGCCCGGCTCGATCAAGCGCCAAGCTATGCCGAATGGCTGGCCGCCGCCGAGGCGCTGGACGAGGCCGAGGGCTTGCTGGAATGGCGGCAAAGCGACGGCTCGGCCTTCTTTCACGAACGTCTGATCCGTGACCATATCGGCCGCATGCGGGCCTTGCGCCAGTCCGGCGACCTGGAGGCGCTGGCGGGACTGTTGCAGGAAAGCGTCTATCGCCATCTGGGCGAGTTGAACAATCCCGAACTCTACCTCTACGCCCGTTCCGGCACCAAGTACGTCGTCACCGAGTATCTGGACGAAGTGGAATGCGTGATGCGCACGCTCTGCGAGCAAGCCATTCCCGGCATGAGCGAGGCGCGCAAGCTGGCGCTGTTCGAGCAGGCGGAACGCATCTACGGCCGCCCGGCGCTGATGCTGAGCGGCGGGGCGGCCTTTGGTATCTACCATCTGGGCGTGGTCAAGGCGTTGTGGGAGCAACGCCTGCTGCCGCAGACGCTGGCCGGGTCGAGCATGGGCGCGATTGTCGCGGCGGCCATTTGCAACCGTTCCGATGAAGAACTGGATGACCTGTTCGCCGAGTCGCAGGACCGCATTCACCGTATCGCGCTGCGCTGGCGCACGCCGGTAGGGATGTGGAAGCATCGGACCGCCATGGATGAAACGCAGGTCTTCGAGCACATTGTCGCCAACGCGGGCAGCGCCACTTTCCTGGAGGCTTACCAGCGCAGCGGCCGCATCCTCAACATTTCCGTGTCGCCGACGCGCACCCGGCAAAAGCCGCGCGTGCTGAACTACCTGACCTCGCCGGACGTGCTGGTGGAGTATGCGGCGCAGGCCTCGTGCGCGGTGCCGGGGCTGTTTCCGCCGGTGGCCTTGCAAGCGCGGCGGGGAGACGGGCGGCAGGTGCCCTACATGAGCACTGAGACCTGGATCGACGGCACCGTGCACGGCGACCTGCCGCGTGAACGGCTGGCGCGCCTGCACAACGTCAACCAGACCATTGTCAGCCAGGCCAATCCGCATGTGATTCCGTTCATCACCCACCGCAAGCAGCGCGGTATCCAGGCGGTCGGCAAGCGGGTGGTGTCCTCGTTCATCCATACCGGCACCGCCGAGTTGCTGGATATCGGCAAGCAGCTGTTCGAAAAGACGCCGCTCAACCCGGTGCTGGCGCAGGCGCATGCCGTGGCGGCGCAAACCTACCTGGGCGATATCAACATCCAGTATCCGTTCCGGCCGTCGGCTTACCTGAAGGTGATTGCCAACCCGACGCCGCAGGGCCTGGCGGATTACATCCGCGCCGGGGAAAAGGCGACCTGGCCGCAAGTGGCGATGATCCGCGACCTGACGCGCATCAGCCGGGTGTTTCCGGAGTGCCTGGCGGTCATCCGGCGCGGGATGGCGGTGCCAGCGCCGGCGGAGTCTTGAGGTGGCGGGGTGACAGCAACTGGCCACATGGCGCGATGGTGATGGCCCCTTGGTCGGATATTCTGGATGACTGGCGGCTTGGCAGGACATGCCGCCAGCCGGTGTGCTAGGCTCAAACTAGCTATTTGACACGATCGGGAGCATTTAGATGGCCATTATTAATGGAACAGAAGGCAATGATGTATTGAACGGAACCTCCTTCGATGATGTCATTGATGGGGGCAATGGCAGTGATACTATTTTTGGTAACGCGGGTAATGATGAGTTGAGGTCTGGGGTTGTAACGGAACGTGCAATTATTTATCAGGGACTTTCTG
>CAZPZK010000117.1:0-5500 GCA_964591095.1 uncultured Moraxellaceae bacterium
TCGTACTTGCCGTTGGCGTCCTTCTGGCGCAGCAGGCCATAGTGCTCGATGTAGTTCACCACTTCCAGCAGGCTGGCGCCGTAGGCGCCTTGCGCCACGAGGAAGGGGATGGCGCGCGGGCCGCTGATCGCGACGTTGGCGGCCACAAAGCCGGCGGTAATCGCCCAGCCTTGCAGCAGTTCGTTCTCCAGGCTCCAGAAGCTCTTGCCCTTGCGTTCCAGACGCGCCTTCTCGATTTCCACGGCTGACTTGAAGCCTCCGATCACGGTGCGCGGCAGGAACTTCCAGAAGCTTTCGCCCATGCGGCTGGAAGCGGGGTCTTCCGGCGTGGAGACGCGCTTGTGATGGCCGAAGTTATGTTCCACGGCGAAGTGGGTGTAGAAGGTCGGGGCAAGGGCGAGCATGGCGCCGATGCGGTTGTGGCGTTCGTGCTTGTGGCCCAGTTCGTGGCCGGTGACGATGGCGATGCCGTTCAGCGCGCCCACCGATACGGTCAGGCCGATACGGTCCATCATCGGCACATTTTTACGGGTCGCCAGCCAGCAGCCCAGCGCCGTCATGACGTATTGAGACGGGATAAAGGCCTTGGTGATCAGATTGTAGTACTTGTCGTTTTCCATTTCGCGGATGGCGTCATCGGGCGGATTGCTGTCGTCTTCGCCGATCAGCCGGTCCAGTGCCGGAATCAGGCCATGAACCAGCGCCGGGCCGGTCCAGGCCAGAGCGCGCAGTTTCTTGGGGGCAATGGCATAGGCGGTCATGGCGGCGATGCCGACCACGGGCAGGGCGGGGCTGAGGAGCCACTTGTAACGCTTCGGGTCTTTCCACTTCGACTTACCCAGCTTTTCGCTGGTTTGTTGCAGAAGGTCGTCGGGGGTCTTGGCGTTCATTGGGGGTCACCTTGTTTGTTCATGTTTACTGTACGGTCATATTGCACCTGTGTCGGACAGCTGAACAGTTGCGGGAATCCGGCAAACTGTTGTGGAAATCCGCCATTGACCAATGTCACGGTTTAGGGTGGGTCACTCGCAAAAAAAATCGTGCACCGGCCATTCGCTGCATTAAGGTTGTGGATTCAAGGCTTCGGCGGATAAGGTGGGGTTCGGTCAGTTGGCTGCGGACGGCGATGGTCCTATGCTTGGCCATGGATTGGATAGGGTCTGGAGATGGAACGGTAACGAGGCGAATATAATTATCTAAAACAGTAGTTTATTTTTCATTTTTAATGTTGATTCGATTGGCATCGCGCGGCTTCACCAGCGCCCGCGCCCGCAGTTGCCCGCAGCCGCCGTCCACATCCTGCCCGGCGCTGTTCCGCACCTTCACCAGGATGCCCCGGCCCGCCAGATAACGAACGATCTCGACGATGCGTTCACCTTCGGGCCGCTGGTAGTCATCGCCTTCGTGGTTGTTGAAGGGGATGACGTTAATGACGGCGTATTTGCCCCGGTACAGTTCCGCCAGCGCTTCCAGTTCCTCGTCGCTGTCATTCACGCCCTTGAGCAAGGTCCATTGCACCTGGATGGGATAACCGGTTTGCCGGGCGTAGTCTTCGCTTCGTTCCGCCAGTTCCTGCGGGGTGATTTTCGGGGCTTTGGGCAACAAGTGTTCGCGCAGGTCGGCGCGGGTGGTGTGCAGGGATAGCGCCAGTGCTGGTTTGACGCGCAAGGTCGGCAAGCGCTCGAATACCCGCAGGTCACCAACAGTGGAGAACACCAGGTTCTTGTGGCCGATGCCGCCCATCGCGCCGAGCAGGTCGATGGCCTCCAGCACATTGTCGAGGTTGTGCGCGGGTTCGCCCATGCCCATGAACACCACTTTCTTCACCGGCCGCCGCCGTCGCGCCTGTATAACCTGGGCAATGATTTCCAGGCTGCTGACTTGCCGCAGCAGGCCGCTCTTGCCGGTCATGCAGAAGCGGCAGCCCACGGCGCAACCCACCTGGCTGGAGACGCAGACGCCGTCGCGCGGCAGCAGCACGGTTTCCACCATCTGGCCGTCATTGAGATCCACCAGCATCCGGGCGGACCCATCTCCACCGGGATGTTCGCTGCGCACATGGGCCAGGGCGTCAAGTTCGGCGCTGAGTTGCGGCAAGGCGTCGCGCAGGCGCAAGGGCAGGAAGTGGTCGCTGTCGCGGCGGCGGGTTCCGCTGTTCAGGGGCAATCCCTGCAGCCAGGCACGGATCACCCGGTCACGATGGACAGGCAGGGCGCCGAGGTCGGCGAGGCGTTGATGGAGGTCGGTCAGGCGCATGGGGCGCGATGGTAGCATCCGGACGCCGGATTGTCCTCTGTCGGGGCAAGCGCGGCAGGTATTGGCCGACCGGCGGGGAATGCACCCGCCAAACGGGGGAGTCCATTGCATCATGCCGGTATTACTGGCAGCATTCCCTTCACGCATTGACCGACAACAAGACGCCCTGAGTCCATGGACGCCCTGAGCCATATTCTTGACGACATCCATCTCCGATCCGCCGAATACCTGTATGTCAACGGGTTGGGGGCGTGGCATTTCGCCATGCAGGGCAGTCCGTCCTTCCACATCATTCTGAACGGGCCGGTCAAGATGCTGCTGCCCGGTCATGGCGAGCACACGCTGGAAACCGGCGATATCGCCTTTGTCCCCGCCGGGGTGGAGCATCATGTCCGCCATCCCGATGCGCCGGAGCGTTCGGCCTACTGGCTGATGCAGGACTTCAAGGGTCATCGCAATGATCCGGTGTCGGTGGGTGGCGGCCTTCCCAACAACCTGCTGCTCTGCGTGCGCTGCCTGGTGGACGGTGATCTGGGCAAACCCTTGCTGTCGTCGCTGCCCGCCTGCATGGTGATCCGCCAGGGACTGGAGGGCAGCGGGCCGGAGTGGTTGAAGATCGGACTCAATTTCCTGGCGCTGGAAGCGGAGCGTTACCGGCCGGGCCGCGATACGCTGCTGAACCGGCTGATCGGCATGTTCCTGATCGAATGCGTGCGCGATTATGTTGAGCAATTGCCGGAAGAGGCAAACAGCTGGTTGAGCGCCATGCGTGATCCCTACCTCTCGCCCGCGCTCAGCGCCATCCATGCCGATCCTGCGCGGCCGTGGACGGTAGCCGAGTTGTCCGGTCTGGCCTGCCTGTCCCGTTCCGCCTTTCATGAGCGTTTTTCCCAAGTCATCGGCATGCCGCCCCTGACCTACATCACCGAACACCGCCTGCGCATGGCCGCCTGGCACCTGGCGCAACAGGACATTAGCATCAACCGGATCAGCGAGCGGGTGGGTTATACGTCCGAAACCGCTTTCAGCCAGGCATTCCGCCGTCAGTATGGCGTTTCGCCCAGCCAGTACCGAAAGCAGAAAATGACCTGAACGACAGGCAAACCAGCCGGTAAAGCCATTGTTTTCCTGAGATTTTCCGGCGATTATCCTCATCGACTTTCCCACTCACTGGACTGACGCCGATGAGCTTTGATATCTCCCTGCAGCGACTGGCTTCCACCCTGAAGGCCGGAACGGATGACTTGAAAGGCCTGGACGGTCTCACCCCCGAACAAGTGGACGAATTGAACACGATCCTGGTCAACGCCCTGCACCAGCAGCATGAGGCGATGAAGGCGGCGATTGACCGCGGCCTCGATCATGTGCCGTCGCTGTTGCGCGGCGCCGTCAAGAAAATCGTGCGCGGCTGACCGGGAGAATCGAATTGAGCAAGCTGGATACCCGCGCCGAGCTGATCAAGCTGTCGCGCATGACCTTTGTTTCCGAAGAAAGTCTGGCCTTTCTGCAGGACGTTCCCCTGCCCACGCTGGTGCGCCTGCGCGAGCTGACCACCGAGCGAGTGTTCAGCGACGGCCGCAAGCTCTTTCAGAATCTGGCGTCCGCCAGCAAGCTGATGCCCGCCGGACTGACCGCGATGATTGCCGAAAAAACCTTTGGCCCCATGCTATGCGCGCGCGTGGCGGGCGAGATGCCCTGGCAGCGCGCCGTCGACTTGTCGCAGCGGATGAGCATTCCCTTCCTGGCGGAAGTGACGATGGCCATCGATCCGAAGCGCGTGGCCGACATCATCCGCAACATGCCGGTCAACCACCTCAAGGCCGTGGCCAAGGAACTGGTGAAGCGCGGCGAATACCTGGTGCTTGGCGGCTTTGTCAATTTCATGCTGGAAAGCCAGATGCGCGCCATTATCGGCGAGATTACCGAAAAGGACTTGCTGCATATCGGCTTCTTCATGGACGGCAAGCACCAGATCAGCGAGATCATCCGCATGCTGCCCGAGTCGCGCCTGCGCGCGCTGGTCGGCGAAATGCAGAATCACGCCGAGCTGTGGCCGGAGGCGCTGGCGCTGATGGTGCACATGGAGGATGAACTGAAGCGGCAGATGGGCGATATCGCGGTCGACCAGAATCCCGCCATGCTGGATGCCCTGACGGCGACAGTATTCGAACTGGATCTGTGGAAGGATGCCCTGCCGCTGTTTGCCTGCATGTCGCCGGCCACCCAGTTCAAGCTGATCAACGTAGCGGCCATGAGTCGTCCGGAAGTGCTGGAAGCGGTGGTGGTCAATACCGATATCTATAGCCTGTGGGGAACGCTGCTGCCGCTGGTGGAATACATGACGGCGCATCAGCGCCAGTTGATCGGGGACATTGTCGCTACTCGCGGCGAGTCCTTTGTCCGCACCGTGGTCGATGCCGCCAGTGAAGAGCAACTCTGGGCGCCGTTGCTCGACGTGATCCGTTACATGTCGGAGTCGGCTCGCGAGACCACCCTGCCCATGATGCACCGCTATCTGCAAGCCTCGCCCGAACTGGCCGCCCGCGTCCGTGCTCTGGCGGCCGAGCGCGACCTGGAAGAATTGCTGGATCGCGTCATGTCCGCCTGAGAGCGGCTTTCCAGCCGGCCGTCAGGCCGGTTGGAAGGCAAACATCCGGATGGCGTCCGCCAGGCGCGCGGGCTCTTCCAGCAACAAATGCCAGTGACTGCCGGGCAAATCCTGCTTGACCAGGTTTTCCACCCACAGTTCGAGACGATCCTGCAATTGGGTTTTGACAAAGCGGTCATCCTGCGCCACCAGCAGTTGCACCGGGACCGTGGTGTGACGGCGGCGGGGCATGAGCAGGCGCGGCAGCATGTTGGCGCGATAGAGATTGATGCCGCAAACCCCGTCGCGGGTCTGCATCGGATTTTCCTCGATCGGAGCACGGATGCCTTCGGCTTTTTCCAGAATGTCGTTCCAGTGCTTGCCCAGCCATGCCTTCCACAAGAAGGGAGCCACCAGCGGCGCCTGGAACAGGTAGATATACCAGGAGCTGGCCAGTTGGTCCGTCAGCTTGCCCAGGTTTTCGCCGGGTGTTTGCGCGTAGTGGCGCATCAGATGACCGACGTGGTCGAGGCACGGACCGGACAAACTGGTGTAGCCGGCAATCCGGTGACGCAGCGCGGGGTCGGTCACGGATTCCCAGGTCTGGATGGAGCCCCAGTCATGGCCGGCCAGATGCACCGGTTGGTTCGGGCTGAC
>CAZPZK010000117.1:5510-8365 GCA_964591095.1 uncultured Moraxellaceae bacterium
CGACTGAGCAGGGGCAGGGCATAGTCACGGATTCGGCGCGGCGCGTCCGAGCTGCCGGCGCCGCGGACATCATAGGCCACGACATGATAATCGCGGGCGAGATCGGCCGCCACGCCGGACCAGACGCGATGGTTGTCGGGGTAACCGTGGATGAGAATGATGACCGGGTGTTGCGGATTGCCGCAAGCATGCACGGACAGGTTGATGTTGCCCGAAGGCACCAGAAAATGGCGGTCGAACGGGTAGGTCACGTCAGGGCGCTCCGGGAATGATCGGGGACGACACTATTACAGGCGAGGGATTTCTCGTCAATAGTGTGACATTGTACGATGTTAGTCTGGATATTCTGAACGCGTTCCGAGGGTATCCAGCCATCGGGACGGACTTGAGCCAACCCTGACCCAACTTTCGTTATGGTAGGGTTTCCGGTGATTATTGACGAAAGGTTTTGCTTATGAAGAGGCTTCGCGCGCGTGAGTCCCTCTCCTGGCTCCGTTCCGGAGTATTGCTGCTGTCAGGCCTGATACTGGCGTTTGCCGGTTGTCAGGCCTTCGCAGATACCGAGGACGTCGATGAGTTGCGGACCCTGCCTCCGGATACATGGGTGCCGGTACGTCATGACCGCCTGCATGGCATCCGGACGTTCATGAAACAGGAGGAAGGCAAACGCTTGCGTTCTTTCCGCGTCGAAGCGCGACTGGGCGGCACTATCGAGAGCCATCTGCGGGTCTTGCTGGATTTTGACAATTACCACCGCTGGTTTTGGGAAGTGCAGGATGCGCGCTTGCTGCGCAAATCGTCGGCCACGGTTTACTACCTGTATCTCAAGCACCGGGCGCCGCATGGCTTGCCGGGCCGGGACGCCGTGCTGCAAGCCACCTTTGAGCCGCAAACAGCCGAGAATCGCACGTTGGTCTACCGTGTACGCGCCGTTCCGGACGTTTTGGAAGAAAAACCGCCGCTGATCCGCATGCGCGCCGAGGATATGCTGGTGCAATTGACGCCGTTGCCGGGTCGACAGGTGCAACTGGTGGCGGAAGGTTATGTTGATCCCGGCGGCCATGCCCCCAACTGGGCCTTCAACTATATCCAGCGTTCGGCGCCCTATCAGACCGTGCTCGGCCTGCAGCGCATGATGCAGGATCCGGAATACCGGGAACGGCGGGAAAAACTGCCTTTCCCGGTGCTCGGCCCGGCCACGCCCTGAAGGGAGGGCGGCGGCCAGGGGGCGATCCTAGCCGGCGACAATCACCCGCAGGGTATCGCTGACCAGATGCAGGTGCCGCAGGTGCTTGAGTCCCTGCTCCAGATGCACTTCCAGTGCCTGGATTTCCTGAGGACGCACCGCGGGATTGACGGCCTGCAGGGCTTTCAGACGTTGGATTTCCTGTTCCAGCCGGTGGGTAAAGGTCAGGCGGGCCTGTTCCAGCAGCGCCGGCAACTTGTCATTGGCCAGTTTTTCCGCCTGCTTGCTGATATTGGCGATGATCTCGTCCTGCATCTTTACCACCTGACGGGCCGTGGTTTTTTCCAGGGTCAGGATCTGGCGGTTGAGGGTGTCGTGGTTGACCTTGTCGGTGAGATCGCGGCCTTCGCCATCCAGCAACACGCGGATCACCAGTTGCGGCAGGGTGGAAGGCAGGTTGAGGTAGCGCGGGGCCACCACTTCCAGCCGGAACCAGGCCTCCAGCAGCAAGGTGCCGGGCCGGATGCCCTTGTTGCGGATCAGCGCCACATTGGCGTTGCCAAAGGGCTGGCGGGTCAGCAGATCCAGGACGCCCAGCACCATCGGGTGTTCCCAGGTCAGGAATTCCAGTTCTTCGCGGCTCAGCGCTTGCACGCGGTCCAGGGTGACGGTGATGCCGTCGGCGTCCAGGCCGGGGAAGGCTTCGACCAGCATGTGGTCGCCGGGGTGCAGGATATGGCTGCCGTCCGCCTGGTCATCGTGCTCCAGGCCAAAGGCCGACCAGACCCGGCCCATGAAGTCTTCCAGCATCAGGTCGTCGTCCTGGTTGGCGACGGTTTCGACCAGTTCCAGCGCGGCTTCGCGGCGGCAGGAGTTCAGCTCCAGCAGATAGTCGCGGCCTTCCTGCATTTCCGCTTCGAGTTGAGCGCGGTCGGCTGACGCCTCGGCCATCAACGCCTCGAAGGTGTCGGCATGCGCGGTCGGTTCCTTCAGCAGATCCTTCAAGGCCTCCTGATGATACTGATGCACCACCTGCGCCGTCGGGGAGATGCGGGCGATGGCGTTCAGGGCTTCATGGTGCCAGCGGAACAGCCGTTCCTGGGCGGTGCCCGCCATGTAGGGCACATGGATGTGGATGGTCTCGGTCTGGCCGATGCGGTCGAGGCGGCCGATGCGCTGTTCCAGCACGTCGGGATTGGCGGGCAGGTCAAACAGCACCAGATGATGGGCAAACTGGAAGTTGCGTCCCTCGGAACCGATTTCGGAGCAGAGCAGAATCTGCGCGCCATAGTCCTTTTCGGCAAAATAGGCCGCCGCGCGGTCGCGTTCCAGCAGGCTCATGTGCTCGGTAAACAGCGTGGTGCGAATGCCTTCCTTGAGCCGCAACAACTCCTCCATCGCCAGCGCCACCGGGGCGGTGCGGCAGATCAACAGCACCTTTTGCTGCTTGAGTTGCTTCAGCAGCTTCACCAGCCAGGGGATGCGCGGATCGTGCGCCAGCCAGGCCTCGTCTTCGGTCTGGACTTCCGGCCACAGCTGGAAGCGCACCGGACCGCTCAGCGGCCAGTCGGCGGGGGGCGTCAGCGGAACCGGCAGGCATTCGCGCTGGGGAAAACCGCGAATGGCGTCACGGGTGTTGCGGAACAGCACACGGCCGGTGCCATGACGG
>CAZPZK010000118.1:0-2626 GCA_964591095.1 uncultured Moraxellaceae bacterium
GGTGGGTGGTGACCACGGACATTTTCACGCAACTGCTGCGTGACAACGGCCTCAGCGAGATGGTGGCGCGGGAACTGGCGGGCATCGGTCCGGAGACCGAACCGGCGGCGATTGAGCCGATTGCCGTCCGTATTCAGGCGGAAGTCCTGCGCGCCAAGTTGTCCGGGGAACTCTTGCAGGCCATCGGCGATCTGGTGAAGGGCCGCGAGGAACAGTTCTTCGCCGTGCGTTCCTCGGTGCTGGGGGAAGACGCCCAGGGTGCTTCCTTTGCCGGGCAGATGGACAGCTACCTGTTCCAGCGCGGACGGGCGGACATCGGCGCCAGCCTGCTGCGCGTCGCCGCCTCGGCCTTCAACGCCCGCGCCCTGCAGTACCGTATCGCCAAGGGCATCGCGCTGGATGACATCCGCGCCGCCGTCATCATCCAGGAGATGATCGAGGGTGAAGTCTCGGGGGTGATGTTTACCGCCCATCCGCTGACCGGCAGCCGCCGCCATGCGCTGATTTCCGCCGCCTGGGGCGTGGGTGAAGGCATCGTCGCCGGTATCTGCAACACCGACGAATTCACGGTCGGCCTCTTCGACAACAGCATCGACAAGCAACTGGCCGACAAGGACCAGGCCGTGGTCTTCGACCGCGAAGCCGGACTCGGCACCAAGGAAATCCATCTGGATGGTGAACAGCGACACATCGCCTGCCTGTCCGACGCCAACATCCTCAAGCTGCGCGACATCGGCCTGAAGATCGCCACGCTGCAACATTTTCCGCAGGATATTGAATGGGCCATCCGCCAGGATCAGGTCTACATCCTGCAAACCCGGCCGGTGACCCGCCTGCCGGAGCCGAAGGAGCCGGTCGGCCGCCGCATTGTCTTCGACAATTCCAACATCCAGGAATCGTACTGCGGCGTCACCACCCCGCTGACCTTCAGCTTCGCCAATCGCGCCTACGCCACCGTCTACGAACAGACCATGCGCGTGCTGGGCGTCAGCGAGAAGCGTATTGCCGAACACCGCGACATGCTCGACAACATGCTGGGGCTGGTGCATGGCCGGGTCTACTACAACATCAACAACTGGTATCGCGGCCTGTTGCTGCTGCCCGCCTTCAAGACCAACAAGGCCGACATGGAACGGATGATGGGCCTTACCGATCCGGTCGATCTGGTGCAGGACCGCGAGTTCAGCTTCGGCGAGAAACTGCTGCGGCTGCCGCAGGTGCTGCGCGCGCTGTTCAACCTGCTGCGTGGTTTCCGTCAGATGGGCCAGCGCGTCACCGAGTTCCGCGCCCTGTTCGAAAACGCCTACCGCAGTATCGATCGCGATCACCTGCACACCCGCACCCCCGGTGAATTGATCGAGGAAGCCCGTCGTCTCGACCGCGACCTGCTGCAACGCTGGACTTCGCCGATCATCAACGATTTCTACGTGATGATGATGAACGGCAAGGTGCACCGCACGCTGGTCGATGCCGGTTTCACCGAACCGGCGGTGTTGCAGAACAACCTGCTGTCCGGCGAGGAAGGCATCGAAAGCACCGAGCCGACCAAGATGCTGCTGCGCATGTGTGCCTACATCCGCACCAAGCCTGCCTTGCGCGCGCTGGTCGAAAGCGGTGACAACCACACCCTGCTTGCCCGCGTGCAGGTGCAGGACGCCGACTTTCATGCCCAGTGCCTGGATTACATCGAACGTTATGGCGACCGCACCATCGGCGAGTTGAAGCTGGAATCGGTGACGCTGCGCCAGGACACCGCTTTCCTGTTCGCCGTGCTGAAGAATTACCTGACCCGCGACGACCTGACGCCGGAAACGCTGGCCGCCAAGGAAGCGCAATTCCGTGATTCCGCCGAGGCCGAAGCTTTCACCGCCATCCGCGACAAACTGGGCAACCGCGCGTTGGCGACTTTCAAGAAGAATCTCGACAAACTGCGCGACGCCATCCGCAACCGCGAAAACATGCGCCTGGCCCGCACCCGCGTCTTCGGCCTTTACCGCGATTTGTTCCTGGAAATCGGCAGCCAGTTCGCCTTCAGCGGCCTGCTGGACGACAAGCGCGACGTGTTCTATCTCTCCGTGGACGAACTGTACGCCCTGCAGGACGGCCGCGCCGTGCAACTCAGCCTCAAGGCGCTGGTTGCCGGACGCAAGGCCGAGTTTGCCGAATACCAGAAGGCCGATTTGCCGCACCACTTCTGGACGCACGGCATGGTGTATTACCAGAACAGTTACCGCTATCCCTTTGAAGTGGAAGAAGAAGCTACCGGCAATGAACTGAAGGGCACCGGCTGCTATCCGGGCGTGGTGGAAGAGAAAATCCGCCTGATCTTCAGCCCGGATGACGAGCTGTCACTGAACGGCCAGATCCTCTGCACCGTGCGTACTGATCCGGGCTGGGCGCCGCTGTTCCCGACGGCGGGCGGTATTCTGGTCGAACGCGGTTCGACGCTGTCGCACTCGGCGGTGGTGGCGCGCGAACTGGGCATTCCGGCGATTGTCGGCATTCCCGGCATTACCCAGAAGTTGAAGGATGGGGAAAAAGTGCGCATGGACGGGGCTAAAGGGACGATTGTGCGCCTGGAAGCGCCTGACGCCTGAAATGTCCGTTGGGGCGCATCGCATGCGCC
>CAZPZK010000118.1:2636-8270 GCA_964591095.1 uncultured Moraxellaceae bacterium
AAATATATTAGTTTGTTTCTAATGGGCGATTGGTTGGCGCCCCAACGGGGGAATTGAAATGACCAGCATCATGACTTCGTGGAACCCTGCTTCCCCGCTCCCCGACGCCTTCCTCGACCTGCCCGCGCAAATCTACGCCAACGACCCGTTCTGGCTGGGCGAGGACCCGGCAGCGGTGCGGCAGCAGTTCAGCGCCCTCAATCCGTGGTTCGATGAGGGCCACGCCTGGGTCGGCGTGATTCCCGGCCAGGCGCGGCTGGCGGGCTTCGTGGTTCCTGGGCAGTTGGTGGATGGCGAGCAAGCGGTGTTCTTCGGTTTCTGGGAAACAATCAATGAGTTGGAAGCCAATCTTCAATTGTTTGATGAACTGAAGACCTGGGCGCGCGGCCAGGGCGCGACACGCCTCTACGGTCCGATCAATTTCACCACCTTTGGCGCCAACCGGGTGCGGTTGGACGGTTTTGAGCACGGCGCGTTCCCCGGCGAACCCTGGAACCCCGAGTACTACCCGGCGTTGCTGGAACAACTCGGGCTGGATATCCGTTACCGCTATGTTTCCACGTTCGCCAAGGTGGACGAGATTATCCCGCCGGTGAAACGCGATTACCTGCGGGTGAAGCCGCAGCTGGAGCAGGCCATCCGCTTCAAGCCGATGACCGCCGACTACTGGCTGGCGCATCTGGACGAGTTGTACGGCTTTGTCGGTCAAGTGTTCGGCGCCAACTTCGCCTATACCCCGATCTCACTGGAGACTTTCCGGCAGGTCTGCGGCGCCGATTTTGCCCGCAAGTTCTGTCCGCAAACCTCGGTGCTGGCGGAAAGCCTGGACGGGCGCATCGCGGGCTTCTTCCTGGTCTATCCGGATTACGGACCGCTGATGCGCCACGCGTTGCCGCAACCCCTGCCGGCCTCGCGCATCGATTACGAAACCTGCGCGGAACGGCTGCCGCGACCGCGCCTGGCGCTGGCCAAGACCGGTGGCGTTCATCCCGATTTCCGGACGTTCGGTCTTTTTACCGCCATGAGTTGTGAACTGACGTTGAGGGCGGAAGGTGTGTATGATGAAATAGCCGGCGCGCTGGTGCGCGAGGACAATGCCTCGCTCAACTTTGCCGCGCGACACGGGACTGCCCGGCATCATCATTACGCCCTGTATGGAAGCCATTTATGAGCGGCATCAACCTGGTCCAGCCCATCTTCGACGCCTGGGATGCCCATCCCGAGCGTCCGGCGCTACGCATTCCGCGCCTGAAGGGACTGACCCTGATCTCCGAACAAAGCCTCAGCTACGGACAACTCAAGGCCGACGTCGGCCGTTACCAGCGCGCGCTGGACCCCCTGGACCTGAAGAAAGGCGACC
Organism: uncultured Moraxellaceae bacterium; assembly: GCA_964591095.1. Lineage (GTDB taxonomy): Bacteria > Pseudomonadota > Gammaproteobacteria > Pseudomonadales > Moraxellaceae > Fluviicoccus. The sequence continues at coordinate 3,997 of CAZPZK010000118.1, forward strand.
GCGTGCTGGTGCTGTCGCGGGTGCGGGCGGAACTCTATGTGCTGATGCTGGCCTTGCTCGGCCTCGGCCTGGTGCCGGTGCTGATCGACCGTGGCATGAGCGCGGCGCGCATCCGCGCGTCCATCCGTCTCAGCGGGGCCCGGGTGGCGATCGGCGAGGCCGACATCCTGCGCTTCTGGTGGCTTTTCCCGTCGATGTGGTGGATGACCCGCCTTGGACTGGACGGCAAGGCGCTGGGCGTCGAGGACTTCTCCGCGTGGTTGCCGACGCAGGCCGAGCCGCGCTGCCTGCCGCTGGGCAAGGACGACCACGGACTGATTACCTACACTTCCGGCAGCACCGGCCTGCCCAAGGGCGCCGACCGCACCCACGCCAGCCTCATCGCCCAGCACCTGGCCATCCGCAGTCACTGGCGGGACCAGCCGGACGATGTCGATTGTCCGTGTTTTCCGGTGATGGTGCTGCACAATCTCTGCTGCGGCATCAGCACGGTGCTGCCGCGCGTCGATCTCGCGTCCCCGGCGCATTATGACGCCGCCGACATGCTGGCTTACCTCAAGCGTCACGAGGTGACCCGTCTGGCGGCGGCGCCGGCCTTCATGCAGCATCTGTGCGATCACGCCCTGACCCACGACCTGCAGTTGCCGGGCATCCGCGCGGTCGCCATCGGCGGCTCTACCTTGCCGGCGCGGCTGATCCACCGCCTGCCCGCGGTCTTTCCCAATGCCCGCATCATGGGTGTCTACGGCTCCACCGAGGCCGAGCCCATTGCCGATGTGCAACTGGACGAACTGGCGCGCGAGGGCGACGACCACCCCGGACATCTGGTCGGCTATCCGGCGTCATCGGCCACGGTCTGTGTCGTGCCGGTCGGCCAGGCGATCAAGGATGATTACCGCGTTCGCACCATCCAGTGCAATGCGATGGTGATCGGCGAAATCCTGGTCTCCGGCCCGCATGTCCTCCAGCGCTACATCGACAATCCCGCCGCCACCGCCGAAAGCAAGATTCCCCGTCCCAACGGCCAGGTCTGGCACCGCACCGGCGACGCGGGCTATCTCGATGACCGCGGCCGCCTGTGGCTGGTCGGGCGGGTCAAGGACGGCATTCTGGTCGGCAACCAGATTGTCTGGCCCTATCCGCTGGAAAAGAAGCTGGACCAGCTGCCAGGCATCCGCCGCAGCGCCGCCCTGGGCTGGGAAGGCAAGCTGCTGCTGGTGCTGGAAGCTTCCGCCCTGATCGATACCGGCATGCTGCGCGAAGTGTTGCGCCCCTTGGGTGTGTTCCGCGTGGTCTGGGCGTCCGTCACCGACATGCCGGTGGACGGACGTCATAACAGCAAGATTGACCGTCAGGCCCTGCGCGACCGTCTGGAGCGCGGCCGGATGCGTACCCAGGAACTGGAGATGGCATGACCCCCGAGTCCCCGCGCTACATCATCCGCCTCAATCCGGTGGATTGCCTCACCCTCAGCGGCGTGCTGACCAGCGCGCTGGCGCTGGTGCTGGGCCTGAGCGGTCAGACCTACCTCGCCACCGCCCTGCTCTTTGTCGCCATGCTCGGCGACGCGCTGGACGGCATCCTGGCGCGCAAGTACCGGCTGGAGCGTCCCTTCGGCCGCTACCTGGACGGCTTCATGGATGTCCTGATCTATCTGGTGACACCGTCCTTCCTGTTCTACACGCACGGTTTTGACGGCTATTGGGGACTGGTGCTGACGGTGATGATCGCCTGCGGCTGCATCCGCCTCTCCGTCTTCAACGACATCGGCAACATCCAGGAAGAAACCGGCGGCCTCGCCTACCTCGGCATGCCGGTGTTCTGGAGCATTTTCCTGCTCGCCGCCTTCCTGCTGCTGGATTTTGTCCTGCCGCCGCTGACGCTGAACGCCCTGCTGGCGGTGGCGCTGCTGGCCTTCAGCCATGCCATGCTCCGGCGTCGTCCCTTTTTCAAGTTCAAGAAGTTGTGGCAAATCCTCGGCCTGACCCTCGGCGGCGTGCTGATCTTTGTCAGCCTGCACTTTTCCGGCAAGGTGCCGCATGTTTGACGCCCTGCTGCTGGCCTGGTACCTGCAGATACCGGTGATCATCGGCGGCGTGCTGCACATGATCATGGTGACCCGCAACCTGTGGCCGGGACTGGCGACACCGGTCTGCCAACCGTGGTTCGGCGCCAACAAGACGTGGCGCGGCATGCTGGCGGTGCCGCTGCTGACCGCGCTGGGCGCCCTGCTGCTGTGGCCGGCGGACAAGCTGCTGGGCGCGTGGTCGCCGTTTGCCGGACATCCGTTGTGGCTGGCGGGTGCGGTGGCCGGGCTGGGCTATGTGCTGGCGGAGTTGCCCAATTCCTTCCTCAAGCGGCGGCTGGGCATTGCGCCGGGCGCCACGCCCGAGCGCGGACGTTATCTGTTCATCCTGCTCGATCAACTGGATTCCGGGATCGGCGTTGCCCTGGCCTATGTTGTATATCTGGGAATTTCCTGGCCGGTGGCCGGGGTGTTCGTGTTGTCCTTTCCGTTGACGGCGTTGATCGTCAAGCGGATTCTCTACGGGCTGCGGTTGAAGAAATCGGCGGTTTGAAAAATTCCAGCAATGCCGCATGACAAACGGGCAGGATCCCTCATCAAGTCATGTGACTATGGGGAAGCCAGGAGGACTGATACGGGGTTAATCTGACCCTCTCCCACCCCATGAAGCTCCCCATCCTGGCCCTGCTGACCGCCCTTGCCGCCTGCGCCTCCCCAGCCATGCCGCCATCCGCCGCTATATTCGGGAACTTCAACTTACCCGCCCGTCAAACCCTCAGGCGCTGATCGCCTTGCATTCACGGACGCAGGCGTCACAGCTCTCCATGCAGGCTTTGCATTCTTCATGCTTGTCCGCGTATTTCTTGCATTCCGCGCTGCAATCGCGGCAGGCCTCCAATGCGACTTTCGCCATCTGCGGCAGGTATCGGGATTTGGCGTTGGCCAGACTCTGCAGTGCTCCGCACACCGACAGCAGCTCCATGACGGACTGGGCGCAGGCCGCCATCGACTTGTCACCCTGCTTCAGCAGGACCAGGCAGTGATTGAGGCAAACCTGGCCGGTCTGGATGCAATCGGCTGCTGTTGCCGCCAGGGACGTGGTCCGGGGGTCCGCATCATGATGGTGGTGTTCGTGAGGGGCCGCCTCCGCGGCGGCGGCGGCTTGACTCAGGGCCAGTGACGCCAGGGCGGCGGCGCCTCCCGTCAATAATTCGCGGCGATCCATAAGAGCATCCTCCAGGGTTGGGCAGTGTTAAACGGATCATGGCACCCGCCCTGTCGTGATGCAATACGATACCCTTACTTATTGTAAGGTTTTGATCAGGGATGATATCCTGGATGACGACGGGCCGCTCACGCGGCCGTGCCACTGGGGTTTCAGTGCTTGCCCAACAGGGCGCCGAGGTCCACTTGATAGCGGGCCAGCAAAACCCGGTTGTCCGCGTTGCCTGTGTCTTCCCGATGCAACTCCAGACTGATGCGCTGAACCGCATCAGGCTGCCAAGTCAGACCGGCGCCGAGGCGGCTCAAGGCATGGTCGGCATTGCCCAGCCCGGCATCCGTGGCCACCAGCGCCGCGCCCGGGCCGTTGAGATCATGGCTGGCCGTCATGCCTTCTCCCCGCAGCAGCGCTTGCCAGCCGGGGTGAAAGCGCCAGGTCGCCGTCAGCCAACCGCCTTCCAGCGTGCCCACGTAATCGGTGTTGCCGCCGGGGCTGAAGAGATCGCCGGTTTCCCGTTTCACCCACGCCTCACCCGCCACGGCAACCGGCCATTGCCCGGAGGACCAGGCCACCGCCACCGAGCCGAGCAGGCTCTCGCCTTCCAGACAGACTTCATTGGCAACCGGGGCATGGCAGACGGCTTGTCCGTGCGAGTGGCCGATGACACGGGCGCTGCGGGTGGGACGGCCGTCGGCCTCCAGCCGGGCGATGCTGAGCATCAGCATGGTGGTATCCCGCTCCCACCCGGCATTCACCATCCAGGCTCCGGGTCCGGAGGCGTTGGCGCCGGGAAAACTGTCGCCGGCATAAACGCCGCCGCCGGCAAACCAGCCGGTCCCCCCGGTCCAGCGGGCTTCCAGGCCGTCATCTCGCCAGCCCTCGCCGGTGACCGCGCGAAAGATCAGCGGTTGGACGCCAAAATCCTGATTGTGCGCATGTTCCTGGTTCAAGCGGCCAAAAGGGACCAGCATCCGACCCCCGCGCACCGACACCGCCATGCCTTCGGCGGGTTCAAAATGACCGCGC
>CAZPZK010000119.1:0-3778 GCA_964591095.1 uncultured Moraxellaceae bacterium
GGCCCGGAGCCTTTGATCTGGAAGCGTGGATGATGTCGGAAGGCGTGACGGCAACCGGGATAATCCGTTCCTCATTCCGGCTGACCTCAGGCCGCGGCAGCATTGACCGCTGGCGGCTCGCCATTAGGGAAAGCTTTGCCTCCCTTGTGCTTGACAAGCCGGAAGCGGGGGTCGTGCTCGCCTTGCTGACGGGTGATCGCGCGCTGGTCCCCGAAACTGTCAGTGAATTGTATCAGGCCACCGGCATCAGTCATCTGATGGCGATTTCCGGCCCTCATGTCCTGTTGTTTGCCTGGGCTGTCTGTTGGCTTTTTCGACGACTTGTCGGTTGCTTTCCCAGACTGTTTCGCTATCAGCCCCTGCCAGGCATGCACTGGCCGCTGATGCTGCTGGCCGCGGTGGGATACGGCGCCTTGGCGGGATTCGGGCTGCCAACCGTCCGCACCCTGATCATGTTGGCGGTATGTACGGTTTCCCGCTTGGGTGGACGACAGCCGGATTCCTGGGCGGTACTGGGGCAGTCATTGGGATTGGTCTTGCTATGGCAGCCGTTGAGTGTCCATGCCGCCGGTTTCTGGTTGTCCTTTGGCGTGGTGGCGTTGATCCAGCTGTTTGCCGGATGGAAGAGTCATCAGCCATCCTGGTGGCAGGCCGCGAGACTGCAGTTCTGGCTTTTTGCGGTATTGGCGCCGATCACCCTCCTCATTTTCGGCAAGTTGAGCCTCATATCACCCCTGGCCAATTTGCCGGCCATTCCCGTGGTCAGCTTTTTGGTGGTGCCCTTGGCCATTGGCGGTCTCTTGATCGGATCGGTCTGGAGCTCGGGCGGGGAGGCTTGCTGGTATTGGGCAACGTGCGTGGTGGAAGCCCTGAACTGCTTTCTTCATGCCATGACGGCGTACGGGCCGGAAGCGCTCCGGGGAGCTGTCACGCCATTGACCCTGATCTTTATGGCCGGAACCGTCTTTATCCTGATGGCGCCACGCCGGATGACTCCCCGCGTATTGGCCTTGTTTTGCCTTTTACCGGTGCTGCTGCGAACATCCGCCATTCCCCATGGGCATTTGCGCATGGCGGTTCTTGATGTGGGGCAAGGGTTGGCGGTGGTATTGCAGACGCGGCAACATGCCCTCCTCTACGACACTGGGCCCTCGGAGTCAGTCGGGGACAGGGTTGTCGTCCCCTATCTCGATTATGCCGGCATAGGTCGCCTGGACCGGCTGGTCCTGAGTCATAATGACCTTGATCATACCGGTGGCGCAATGCCCGTGATTGCGGCTCTGCCGGTTCGCGAGGTGCTATTCAGCGCGTTACCGGAGACTTACAGGCCCGCCGCGGAGAGCCGTCAGGAATTTTGCCAGGCGGGAACAGCCTGGGAGTGGGATGGGGTGGATTTCCTAATCCTTTCTCCTGGCTCGGGCATGGGCCACGTGAAAGACAACGACCGCTCCTGTGTCATCCGGGTGAGTGGCGACGGTTACAGTGTGTTGTTGACCGGGGATATTGAGGCCGGGGCCGAAAGGGGACTGTTGCAGGATGCCGATGCCTTGCGTTCGGATGTGCTGCTATTGCCTCATCATGGAAGTCAGACTTCGAGTACCACCGCCTTCATCGCGGCGGTCAGGCCCAGTCTGGGCATTGTCTCGGCGGGATATCGCAACCGCTTTCATCACCCGGACAAGCGTGTAGTTGCCAGATATCGTCTGGCGGGGGTTCCGCTGGTCAGCACGGTGGAGTCGGGCACCATGAGCTACGAATGGGGTCCGGGCGGTTTCATTCATCGCGAAACATGGCGGGGCGGCCGACATTACTGGCAAAATCAGCCCTGAATGAGTAAAGTAAACGCCATTTTGGCCTTTACCGAAGAGGGTTTCAGCGTGTGGGAGTTAGTTAAAGCCGGTGGATGGCTGATGGCCCCGATCATCGTCGCCTCGATAGTGGCGCTGGCCATTTGCATTGAACGCGGATGGGCGCTGCGCAGCCGCCGCGTGGCTCCGCCCGAACTGTTGCCGGAAGTCTGGAGCTGGATCCGGAACAACCAGTTGAACGCAGACCGACTTCGACAACTCAAGTCCGGATCGCCTCTGGGGGAAATCCTCGCGGCCGGACTGCTGAATTCCCGACATGGTCGGGAAATCATGAAGGAAAGCATAGAAGAGTCAGCCAATGTGGTCATTCATCACCTGGAGAAATATCTCTCGGTTCTGGGAACCCTGGCTATGATTTCCCCCTTGCTGGGCTTGTTGGGCACGGTGGTCGGCATCATTGAGGCCTTCATGGCGGTTACCGGGGGCGGCATGGCGGATCCCTCGCTGCTGGCTGCGGGCATCTCCAAGGCGCTGGTGACGACCGCGGGTGGACTCTTCATCGCCATTCCCGCCATGGTCATGCATCGCTTCTTCATCCGACATATCGCCAACATGGCGGTGGAAATGGAACAGCAGGCGATCAAACTGGTAGATATTGTCCACGGGGACCGGGAAGTGGATTTCAAGGAAGTTGACGCATGAAATTCCGCCGACCCCGTGAGGATTCGCTGGAAATCAACCTGACGCCGCTCATTGACTGCCTCTTGTTCCTGATCATCTTCCTGATGATTTCGACGACCTTTAACAAAGCCAGCAAGTTGCAGATCGTATTGCCCGAGGCTCATGGCGAGGCGGCGAGACCCAACCGCGCCAAGGCGATTGAGGTCGCTGTCAGTCAGGCCGGGCTGTATACGATCAATGGACAGGAACTGGCCGCCAAGGATGCCCGCCATTTGCAAAGCGCCATTGAAAAAGCCAGCGGCGGCCGCCGTGACATGCCTTTTGTCATTGCGGCGGACGGCAAGGCCTCGCATCAGGCGGTGGTCACGGTCATGGACGTTGCCGGACAAATGGGTTTTGTCAACCTAAATATAAGCACCCGTATTTCCAGTGAGTCTCCCTGATGTCCATTGCCACCGATCAAACCGGCGTTCAGATCTACAGGCGCTTGCTGGGCTATACCCGTAAATACTGGGTTCCTTTTCTGCTGGGCATAGTCGGCTTTCTTATCAATGCCCAAACCGAATGGGCGGCAGCCCAGTTGGTCAAGTACATCATCGATGCCATCCAGAACAAGAACCAGGAAGCCAAGGACTGGTTCCCGATCCTCATCGTGCTGATCTTCCTGTTTCGGGGTATCGGAACCTTCATGGGCAATTATTATGTTGCCCTCGTGGCCCGTAATATTGTCTTTCAGATGCGCACCGAGCTTTTCAACAAGCTGATGACGCTGCCGAACAATTTTTACCTGCACAATTCGCCGGGACATATCAGCGCCAAATTGATGTATGACGTGGAGCAGGTGACGGGAGCCGCCACCGATGCCCTGAAGACGCTGGTCAGGGAAGGCGCTATTGTTTTCGGTTTGCTGGTTTACCTATTTTGGTCCAATTGGCGGCTGTCGTTGTCTCTGCTGTTGATTGGTCCCTTTGCCGGGCTGATGGTGCGCACCGCCAGCAAGCGTTTCCGCAAGTTGTCGACCCGAATCCAGAACACGATGGGCGATGTCAGTCATATCGTCAACGAGGCCATCAACGGATTTGCCGTGGTCAAGAGTTACGGAGGCGAGGAATTCGAGCGCAAGCGCTTTGAAACGGCCTCGCTGGAAAACCTGCGTCAAAGCATGAAGATGGTCATTACGTCTTCCCTGAATACGCCACTGGTGCAATTGCTAATGGCGGTCGCGATGAGTTTTGTGGTCTACATGGCCTTGCAGCCCAACATTCTGGGCAATGTCAGCGCGGGTGAGT
>CAZPZK010000119.1:3878-8213 GCA_964591095.1 uncultured Moraxellaceae bacterium
GTGGTCTACATGGCCTTGCAGCCCAACATTCTGGGCAATGTCAGCGCGGGTGAGTTCGTGGCATACATCACGGCCGCCGGTCTGTTGTCCAAGCCGGTCCGGGCCCTGACCGACGTCAATGAGAAAATCCAGCGCGGCGTCGCGGCAGCGGAATCGGTTTTCCGCCTGCTGGATACTCCCGGCGAACCCGACAACGGCACGGTGGAGGCCGGTCGCGTCCGTGGGGAATTGGAGTTTCGTCACCTCACTTTTGCCTACCCCGAAGGGGGCACGGTCCTGAAGGACATCAATCTGGTCATTCCGGCAGGGAAGACCGTGGCGCTGGTTGGCCGATCCGGATCGGGCAAAAGCACCCTGGTCAACCTGCTGCCCCGCTTTTATGAGTGCGAAGAGGGCCAGATCCTGCTGGATGGATTGCCGTTGCAGGCTTATACCCTGGCATCCCTGCGCCAGCAGATTGCCACGGTTAACCAGAAAGTCGTGTTGTTTGACACCACCATCGCCAGCAATATCGCGTATGGCGCGCTGGCGCAGTCCGGCATGGCGGAAATCGAAAAAGCCGCGCGTGCCGCCTATGCCCATGAGTTCATCGAAAAGCTGGCGGACGGCTATCAAACGCGGATTGGCCAGGATGGTACCCAATTGTCTGGCGGTCAGCGCCAGCGTCTGGCTATAGCCCGCGCCCTGCTCAAGGATGCTCCCATCCTCATTCTGGATGAAGCCACCAGCGCGTTGGACAATGAGTCGGAATACTATATCCAGGCGGCCCTGGAAACCGTGATGAAGGATCGCACGACGCTGGTGATCGCCCATCGCCTGTCCACCATCGAAAATGCCGACATGATCCTGGTGATGGAGAAGGGGTGTATCGTGGAGTCCGGCACCCATCCCGAATTGCTGGCCAAGGGCGGGGTGTATGCCCAGTTGCATAGCCGCCAGTTCTCGGAGGATGAGGACAATCTGGCGTGAAGGAGTCCCTGATCCAGGCTTGGTATGGCGGGCGCCGCTATTGGTGGTTGTGGCTGCTCTATCCCCTGGCTTGGCTGTATCTTGGGATTGTGACCTATCGTCGTCATCGATTTCTCATCGGCAGGAGATCCCGGTCACCGGTCGAGATACCCGTGATCATCGTCGGCAATCTGACCGTTGGCGGCACCGGCAAAACCCCGTTGACGCTCCATCTGGTGAAGTTGCTGAGGGCCGCCGGCTGGCGGCCGGGAATTGTCAGTCGCGGTTATGGCGGCAAAACAAGCTATCCGTCCCAGGTTGGTCCGCGATCAACCGCTGCGGAAGTAGGCGATGAGCCCCTGCTGATGTTCCGCGATTCCGGGGCTCCGGTCGTGGTGGACCCCCAGCGCCGACGCGGCGTGGATTATCTGGCGCGGCATGCGCTCTGTGATATCGTGTTGAGTGATGACGGCTTGCAGCATTATGCCTTGCCACGAGACCTGGAACTGGTTGTCATTGACGCCAGTCGCGGGTTGGGGAATGGCAGGACACTGCCGCTGGGCCCCTTGCGCGAGCCGCTTGCCCGGTTGGCCTCCGTGGATGCCGTCCTCATCAACGGTGAGCCGGAGGCATGCTTACCGCATGAGATTCCGGATCATGTTCCGTGCTTCCGCTTCCAGTTGGCGCCGGGGGCCTTGCAACCCATGGGCGGCCAGGATCCGCAAGGCGCGCCCGGATTGGGTGCGCGTGTTCATGCCGTTGCCGGTATTGGTCATCCGCAACGATTTTTCCGGACCCTGGAATGCATGGGGTTTCAGGTCATCCCGCATCCCTATGCCGATCACCATGATTATGTGGCGGCGGATCTGGATTTCGGAGACGACATTCCGGTCATCATGACCAGCAAGGATGCGGTGAAATGCCACGATTTTGCCAATCCCTCCACGTGGGTATTGCCGGTCTCCGTGGTGACCGATACGGGCTTTGACACCTTCATTATGGCTTTTTTGAGCCGTTGTCGCGAGAATCACAATCATGCTGGATAAAAAACTGCTGGCCATCCTGGTTTGTCCATTGTGCAAGGGCTCCTTGCGCTACCGGCCGGAGAGCGCCGAACTGGTGTGCCGCGCCGATGCGTTGGCCTTTCCGATTCGCGATGGTATCCCGGTGATGCTCGACAATGAGGCCAGGCCATTGACGCTGGAAGAAAAGCTGGAATCTGATACTCCCAGGGAGGAAGTATGACGCCTTTTCATGCGGTCATTCCCGCCCGTTTCGGTTCCACGAGGTTGCCGGGCAAGCCCCTGCTGGATATTGCCGGAAAGCCCATGGTCATTCGCGTTTATGAGCGCGCGATCCAGAGCGGAGCTGCTTCCGTGGTCATTGCCACGGATGATGAGCGTATCGCCGACGCCGCCGACCATGCCGGCGCCCGTTGGGTGATGACTTCTTCCCAGCATCCTTCCGGTACGGACCGCTTGCAGGAAGTTGCCGCCCATTTTGGCTGGGGAGATGAGGAAATCGTCGTCAACGTGCAGGGCGATGAGCCGTTGATCCCTCCACAGGTCATCAATCAGGTCGCCGATAACCTGGCACATCATCCGGAAGCCGCCATTGCCACACTGGCCGAGCCGTTACATGAAGTTACGCAATTGACTAATCCCAATATCGTCAAATTGGTTCGTGACCATCAGAATATGGCCCTCTATTTCAGCCGTGCCTGCATTCCGTGGGCACGTGATGAATTTGCCCAAGGCATGTCATCCCTGCCGGCGCCAGAACTGTATATGCGGCATCTGGGCATCTACGCCTACCGTGTCGGTTTTTTGCATCGCTATGTCGGCTGGAAGCCGAGTGTCCTAGAACAATTGGAAGCTCTTGAACAGCTTCGCGCCCTCTATTACGGGGCCAGGATCCATGTGGACCTGGCGGCGGCCAATCTGCCGCCCGGTGTTGATACCGCCGAGGACCTGGAACGGGTCAGGCAATTTTTTTCAGCGTGATATTTACAGAGTAGATGAATAATGAGTGACAAGATTTCCGTGCTGTTCGTTTGCACCGGCAATATCTGCCGTTCTCCGACAGCTGACGGGATTTTTCGGACCCTGGTGGAAAAGGCGGGTTGGAAAGATTTGTTCAAAGTCGATTCCGCCGGCACCGCAGCCCATTATGTGGGCGAACCCCCGGATCGGCGGGCCCAGAAGCATGCCAAAGCCAGAGGCTATGATCTCTCCAAGCTGCGGGCCCGCTTCATTGCACCTTCCGATTTTGAAAAATTTGACCACGTGCTGGTCATGGATCGGAAGAACATGCGTGAAATGGAAAAAGTCCAGCAGTATTGCCGTGCGCCCAAGGCCAAGTTGCAATTCCTGCTGGATTACCATCCGGTCAATAAGGGGGGGGAAGTTCCGGATCCCTATGGCGGCGAGGACAAGGATTTTGAACAGGTGCTGGATTTGGTCGAAGCCGCCTGTGAAAACCTACTGAAAACCCTGCTGCAGGAAAAGGGTCTGACCAATTGCGCATGCTAGGCTGAAGTGATGTTTCTGGAAAACCAGTCGCTGCAGCGATTCAATACCTTTGGCATCCGGGCCACGGCCCGTTTTTTGGCGCTGGTGGATTCCGAGTCCGAGCTTCGACAGCTGCTGTTGTCCGTGACAGCCAGAAATTTGCCGCTCGTGGTGCTGGGAGGGGGTAGCAACGTCGTTCTGGCCGGTAACGTGTCCGGCTTGGTGCTGGTGCCGCGCATGAAGGGTATCCGTTTGCTCGAACAGCATCCGGATAGTGTGTTGGTTGAATGCGCGGCCGGTGAGAACTGGCATGACTTCGTTTTCTACTGCTTGTCGCATCACTGGTTCGGAATCGAGAATCTGTCGTTGATTCCGGGCACTGTTGGCGCGGCTCCCGTTCAGAATATTGGCGCCTACGGTGTTGAAGTGGCTGATTGCCTGGACAGCGTGGCGGCTTTTTCGAGGACTGACGGCACAATGCGCTGGTTCAAACGGTCCGAATGTGCCTTCGGTTATCGCGACAGCATCTTCAAGCAAGCGGAAAAGGATCGCTGGGTCATAACCCGCGTGCGGTTTCGCTTATCTCGCCGACCGGAGATCAAGGCCGGTTATGGTGATATCCAGCGCCACTTGCAGTCCATGGGCAAGGTCCATCCTCAACCATCCGATGTGGCGCAAGCGGTCATCGCGATCCGGCGCAGCAAGTTACCGGACCCGGCGCAAATCGGCAACGCCGGCAGCTTTTTCAAGAATCCCGTGGTGAGCGCGGAGATCCACCATCGATTGCAGCAGGCTTTTCCTTCTCTCGTCGCCTTTCCTCAAGCGGAGGGATTCAAGCTAGCGGCCGGCTGGCTGATCGAGCAAGCCGGATGGAAGG
>CAZPZK010000120.1:0-3195 GCA_964591095.1 uncultured Moraxellaceae bacterium
GCGTTAATGAATGAGCATAGCCATGCGCAAGCAACCGCAGCAGGAACGTTCCCGGCAGATGGTCGCCACCCTGATTGAAGCCACCTCGCGCTGCATCTCCCGGCACGGGCTGGACGGCACCACCACGCCCTTGATCGCCGAACTGGCCGGGGTCAGCGTCGGCTCGCTCTACCAGTATTTCGACAGCAAGGAAGCCTTGATCAAGGCGCTGATCCAGAAGCTGCTGAACGATGTGACGCAGGCGCTGAAATCGGTGCCGATCGAGCAGAACGCCACCGTGCGCGATCTGGTCGGCAACACCATCCGGCTGGGCTTCGCGCTGCTGCACAGCAACGAGGGGTTGTATCTGGAACTGGTGCGCAACTGGCACCGCCTGCCGACGCAGGATGTGGCCGACGCCTTCCAGCAGCATTTCATGGAAATGGCGCGCTTCTACTTCCTGAAGCATTATCGGGAACACCCGATCCAGAACCTGCAGGTACGGCTGTTCATCATCATCAATAGCACGCTGTTCACCACCGTGCGCCTGCTGAGTCAGGACAATCCCTTCCTCAATGAAGAAGAAGTGATCCAGGGGCTGACCGACATGATTGCCGGGTATCTGGAGGCGGCCTGACTCAGGGGCGGGGAGCGGATTTCCGGCGCTTCTTGGCTTCGTACATGGCTTGGTCGGCCTGTTCAAAGGCTTGGGGAAGGCCCTGATCGGGTCGGCGCATGGCGAAGCCGATGGAAGCCATGACTTCATGTTCGGTAAAGGACTCCTTCAGCCGGTGTGTCAGCTGTTCGGCGGCCTTGGGATTGGTCTCGACACAGAGGATGGCAAACTCATCGCCCCCAAGGCGCGCCACCACATCGGAAACCCGTGTGGCTTGTTGCAGGGCTTCCCCGGCGCGACGAATCAATTCATCGCCGGCGGCATGGCCTTCCTGATCATTAACCTGCTTCAAACCGTCGAGATCAATCACGATCACGCAGGCCGGATGCCCATAGCGTCGGCATCGGTCTTCCTCGGACTCCATGAACCGATCCCAACCGCGCCGGTTGTAGAGGCCGGTCAGGCCGTCACGCATGGCAACCGCTTCCGAGCGTTCGGCGCGCCGGGTCTCTTCCGCGCCTTTCAGTTCCTTGCCGAGAATGGTGCTGAGCAACTTGCCCAGCAACTCCACCAGCGGCAGGTTTTGCCGGATGGAGTCGGGCATGGGGGTCGGATTGATGGCGCAGAGGGTGCCGAATAAAGAGCCATCATCACGTTGCAGGGGGATGCCGATATAAGCCCCGATTTTGACCTGCCGGCCGATCGGTGCCTCGACATAAGCCGGAACGGCATTGGACTCGGGCGCGACGCGGGGGCCTTTGTCCTCCACCATCCGCGAACAAAAGGAGTCGGTCCAGTTAAAGACCGTTCCCTCGGACACGCCGTAACCATGATCGGCGCGGTTAAGGACAATCCAGTCATCACCCTCGGTGCGGGTGACCATCCAGAGATCAAAGCCGATCAGCTGGTGAAGAAATTCAAGAGCGGCGCGCGAGGCCTCTGTGAAGTCGGTAAACGGAACAACGGGGGTCATGGCAGTCTCCTGGCGGGAAGTCTGTGGACGCAGTCCGGGTTGTTGAAAGTATTCCGAGCATAACGCGTTACCGGGTTGAAAAAAATGCCCGGCGCGGATGCCCCGCGAAGGTCAGGAAAATAAATCTCCCGGTTTCGAGGGAATGGACGCCGGGCTCAGGCCATCAGCCTCGCCACATCCAGCATGCGGTGGGCGAAACCCCATTCATTGTCGTACCACGCCATCGTTTTCAACAGGCGGCCCTGCAGGCGCGTCTGTGTCAGATCGACAATGCTGGACGCCGGATGGTGGGCGAAATCCACCGAGACCAGCGGTTGCTCGTTGCAGACCAGCACGCCCTGCAAGGGCGGCTGCGCGGCGGCCTCTTTCAGCGCGGCATGCACTGCCTCCACGGTGGTGTCGCGGGCCAGCAGCGCGTAGAAATCCACCACCGACACATCCTGCACCGGCACGCGCAGCGCCATGCCGTCCAGCTTGCCCTTCAGTTCCGGCAACACTTCGCCCACCGCCTTGGCCGCGCCGGTTTTGGTGGGAATGATCGATTGCGTGGCCGAGCGCGAGCGGTAGGGATCGCCATGCACCTTGTCGATCAGCGACTGGTCGTTGGTGTAGGCATGCACCGTGACCATTTGCCCTTGTTCGATGCCGAAATGCGTGTGCAGCACCTGCGCCAGCGGGGCCAGGCAATTGGTGGTGCAGGAAGCGTTCGACACCAGTCGGTGTTCCGGCCGCAGGGTGCCGTGGTTGACACCGTAGACGATGGTGGCGTCCATGCCGTCGCCGGGCGCGCTGAGCAGCACCTTGCCCGCGCCCGCGTCCAGATGCTGCTGGCAAGCGTCGCGGCGGGTGAACAGGCCGGAGCATTCCAGCACGATGTCGATATCCAGTTCACGCCAGGGCAGGCGGCTTATGTCGCGTTCGGCGCTGAGGCGGATGGCGTGGCCGTCGATGAGCAGCGTGTCGCCGTGCAATTCGACGGTTTTGCCGAAGGGGCCGTGGGTGCTGTCGAAGCGGGTGAGGTGCGCCAGCAGGCTGTAGTCGCTGAGGTCGTTGATGGCGACCAGTTCGAGGTCGGGGCGGGGCGGGCCTTCGAAGAGGGCGCGCAAGAGGCAGCGGCCGATGCGGCCGTAGCCGTTGATGGCGAGGCGGGGCATGCCAGATACTCCGGTGGTTTTTTTTCAGTGTAGGCCAGCGGCGGAGGGATTGCTTGCCAAGCGGAATGGTCGATTGGGGGAGGTTTTGACAGGGCTGGAGGGTTGGGGCTATAAGTCGACTTGAGGCTAACCGCGTCTACTGATCTGACCCGCAGAATGAAGGAGCATACCGATGAGAATTTTGGAAATTGCCGAGGAAAAATCAGAGCGGCTCGACTTTGTTCAAGCCATTGCCCAAGGCTTGATGGATATCGAGGATGGCAATATTTTGTCGATGGATCAGGTAATTATTCGGCTGCGGCTGTCGCAACCCGGAAATTTCCGTGACAATTGCCGTAATACATGGGGTCAACACGGGGAGTGAAGCGGTCACGGAGGGGGCGCCCTCCGCAGGGTTTACATACCCGGATTTTTATGATTTCCTTTTCCTTTTCCTTTTCCTTTTCCTTTTCCTTTTCCTTTTCCTTTTCCTT
>CAZPZK010000120.1:3295-8147 GCA_964591095.1 uncultured Moraxellaceae bacterium
CTTTTCCTTTTCCTTTTCCTTTTCCTTTTCCTTTTCCTTTTCCTTTTCCTTTTCCAGACTTTACATGGGAATTGATGGTCATGGAGACCTGATCAAAATTGCGCATCGTTTATATCATTACCAAATCCGCGCCGATCGGCGGTGCACAAATCCATGTCCGCGATCTTGCCATATACCTGAAATCCCAAGGACATGATGTGCATGTCGTGGTGGGCGATACCGGCCTTTTCACCGAACAACTGACGGCCAGGGGCGTGCGCATCCATCCCATGCCATCCCTATGCCGGGAAATCAGCCCGGTCCGGGACATCCTGTGTCTATGGCGCTTGTATCAACTGTTAGGTGAAATCCGGCCGGATATTGTCTCGACGCACTCGTCAAAAGCGGGCTGGCTGGGGCGCCTGGCCTCGTGGTTGAACCGGATACCCGTGCTGTTCACGGCGCATGGCTGGGCGTTTACCGATGGCGTTCCGGCAACCGCCAAGGCGGTTTACCTTCGCGCGGAAAAAATGGCGGCTCCCTTTGCCACGCTTATTCTGACGGTCTCGGAGAATGATCATCAGCTGGCGTTAAAATATGCCGTGGGCAGTCCCGCCAAACTGCTGACGGTGCATAACGGGATGCCCGCCATCGACGCGGCCTGGGTGGCCAATCCGGGGACTTCACCGCCAGTCATGGTAATGACGGCCCGGTTTGACGAGCCCAAGGATCATGGGCTGCTGTTGGAAGCCCTGTCCGGATTAAAGGACCTGCGCTGGTCCCTGGAATTGATTGGCGACGGCAGCCGGATCGACTTCGTCCGGGAGCGCGTCGAGGCTTTGGGGCTGAAGGACCGGGTGAAATTCTGGGGGACGCGCAGTGATGTGGCGGAGATTTTGTCGCGCGCCCAGCTCTTCGTGTTGCCGACCAAATGGGAGGGTTTTCCCCGCAGCATTCTGGAGGCCATGCGCGCCGGCCTGCCGGTCATCGCTTCCGATGTCGGCGGTGTCAGGGAGGCGGTGCGGGAAGGCGAGACCGGCCGCCTGGTCGCGCGCGGGGATGTGGAAGGCTGGCGGCGGGCGCTTCGTGAGTTGCTGGCCGATGGTGCCTTGCGGGCGGAGATGGGACTTCAAGGCAAATTGTTGTTTGACCAGTCCTTTGTTTTTGAGGTGATGCTGGAAAAAACGCTGGCGGTTTATCGTCAGGCGGCAAGGTTCAAGGGAGGGAATTGACGTGATGCTGGCCATAATCGGCGGTTCAGGATTCATCGGGACACGACTGGTCCACCTGTTGCTGGCGGCCGGACATCAGGTCCGGATCATTGACAAGGTGATCAGCGCGGTTTATCCGCAATTGACCGTGGTGGCGGACGTGCGCGACCCGACGGCCATGATAAACGCGCTTGAGGGTTGCGACGTGATCTGGAATCTGGCGGCGGAGCATCAGGACAATGTGTTGCCGGTTTCCCTTTATTACGAAGTGAACGTGCAAGGCGCCCGCCATATCTGTCACGCCGCTTCCCGATGGGGAATTCACCGGATTATCTTTACCAGTTCGGTGGCTGTGTATGGATTTACCGCGCAGGATACGGATGAGACGGGAGTCCAGAACCCATTTCATGATTACGGCAAAAGCAAGCGCGAAGCCGAGGCGGTTTTTGAGCAGTGGCGCGCTGCCGATGCGGGTCGCTCGCTGCTGGTGGTCAGGCCGACCGTGGTCTTTGGCGAAGGCAACCGGGGCAATGTCTATAACCTGCTGCGGCAGATTGCCAGCGGCCGTTTTGTGATGATCGGAAACGGCGTCAACCTCAAATCGATGGCCTATGTGGGTAATGTGGCCGCATTTCTTTATCATTGCCTGAGCCTGCCCGGCAGCCATGTCTTCAATTACGCGGACAAGCCGGATATGACCATGAACCGGTTGGTTGGTGAAGTTTCGCGGGCGGTGGGGCGATCAGGGGCCATTCGCTTCCGACTGCCTTACCGGCCGGCGCTTTGGGCGGCCTCGGTGCTGGATATCCTCGCCAGGGCCATGCACCGGCAATGGCCCATCAGCGCCATTCGCATTCAAAAGTTTTGCGCGAGTACGCAATTCAGTTCGCGCTATCTGCGGGATACCGGTTTCGAGCCGCCATACTTGCTGGAGGAAGGCTTGCGATTGACGTTGCAGCAGGAATTCGGGCGAATGGGCAACGCCCGATCTAGCCCTTCCTCCCCTCCGCCCTGAACACCGCCGGACTCGTCCCCGCCCACCGCTGAAACGCATGGATAAACGCCGCCGACTCCGCATACCCCAACTGCCGCGCAATCGACTCCATCGACTGCGCCGTTTCCGCCAGCAACTGCTTGGCCTTGCGGAACCGCACTTGATCCAGCAACTTGCGGAACGACGTTTCCTCCTCGCTCAAATGCCGCCGGAACCCCCGCTCCGACAGGCCGAACGCCGCCGCCACTTCCTCCGACGACGGAAAGCGCTCCACGAACAGATCCAGATAATCCATCACCTGACTGCCCAGTCCGGACAACTGATTGGCCCGCCGCGCCAGCAACTGGTCGCACTGCTGCCGGTACAGGTTATAGGCTGTCGGGTTTGCCGCCGGGAATTTTCGCGACAGGTCCTCGGTGCGGATGGCAAAACGCGCCACCGGCGCATCAAAGCGCACCGGGCACTGATAGCGTTCCTCGTAGAGCTTCCAGTCCTTGGGCTTGGGGAAGGGCACTTCCACCGATACCGGCTTGATGTCCAGCCCGATATGGCTCTGGATGTCGCGCGTCAGCTGATAGGTGCCGGACATGTCGCGGTCAATCAGGAAACGGCGGCAGGCGGGCGGCAGCGGCATCGGTTTCAGGCACAGCGCGGTTTCGGTTTCGCCCGGTTCGAGGAAAAACTCGCCGAAAATATAGGTCAGTTGCTGGAAATGCACCCCGGCGCGAAAGGCTTCCCAGGCGTTGGGGCAGGTCATCAGCAGCATGATGAAGGGTCCGTAACCGGCCAGGCTCATGGCGGTGCCGATCTTCAGGCCGGTGGCGGGGTCGGGCAGGGTGGGGACGATCTCGCTAAAGATACGCAGCTCTAGCGATCGGTCAATTTCCGCATCCGGTGACAAGCGGTCAAGATCGATGCGATAGCGCGCCAGCACGGGGGAAATGTTGGCGCCCATGGCTTTCAGCCCTTGCAGGGTATAGACGAATCCTAATACGGAACGGGTGCTCATTTCCGATCTCTGGCCGGAATTATCAATCAATGAGTGAAGACTAGCATATCCCTGAGCGGTTTGTGGGTTTTACTATCTGTACGTCCGTACCAATAACGAATTACACCCCGAGGTGCCTCCCATGACCAGTCGTCCCCCCATTCCCGCCCAAACCGCCGTGCTGGACGTTGCCATTGTCGGCGCAGGCTTTGGCGGCATGTGCATGGCCATCAAGTTGCTGGAAGAAGGCAACCGCAATTTCCTGATCGTGGAAAAGGGCAGCGAGGTGGGCGGCACCTGGCGCGACAACAGCTATCCGGGCGCGGCCTGCGATGTGCAGTCGCACCTGTATTCCTTCTCGTTCGAGGGCAAGGCCGACTGGTCGAAGCGTTACGCCCCCTGGTACGAAATTCAGGATTACATCCTCAAGACCAAGGAAAAGTACGGTCTGGCCGCCTTTACCCAGTTCAATACCGAAGTCACCGGCGCGCATTTCGACCATGAAACCGGTATCTGGACGGTGAACACCAACACCGGCGCCACCGTGCAGGCCCGCCATGTGGTGCTGGCGTCCGGCCCGCTGCATGTGCCGCAGATTCCCAGGATCAAGGGAATGGAAAAGTTCAAGGACAAGGTCTTCCACTCGGCGCAGTGGGACCACGGCTACGACCTGACCGGCAAGAACGTGGTGTCGATCGGCACTGGCGGCAGCGCCATCCAGTATTGCCCGGAAATCGCGCCGCAGGTGAAGCAGCTTTATGTGTTCCAGCGGACCCCGGCCTGGGTGATCCCGCGTGACGAGCGCACCTATTTCGGCTTCGAGAAGGCTCTGTTCGAGAAGTTCCCGGTGATCCGCAAGCTGCACCGCGCCCGGCTTTACTGGAGCAATGAATCGCGCGTCTGGCCGGCCTTCCGCCCGCAGAACGCGCGCGCCGTGTCGCAACTGGTGAAGCTGTTCATCCGCTTCCAGGTGAAGGACAAGACGCTGGCCGAGAAGCTGACGCCGGATTACACCTTCGGCTGCAAGCGCGTGCTGATTTCCAACAAGTACTACCCCATGTTCAACCGCAAGAACGTGGAGCTGGTGACTGACGGCATCCAGGAAGTGCGCGAGAACAGCATCGTGACCCGCGACGGCGTCGAGCGCCCCTGCGACTGCATCATTCTCGGCACCGGCTTCATTGTCGACCCGCGTATCTACATGAAGGATTTCCCCTGCACCGGCCTGCCCGGCCACGAGCTGAACAAGGACTGGAAGGACGGCGCGGAAAGCTACTACGGCATGACCACCACCGGCTATCCCAACCTGTTCCAGCTGGTGGGTCCGAACTCGGCGCTGGGCCACAACTCCATCATTTTCATGATTGAAGCGCAGGTACATTACATTCAGGAATGCATGCGCCTGATGAAGGAAAAGGGCGTGGATTACATGGATGTGAAGGCGTCGGCGCAGCGCCGCTTCAATGAGGATGTGCAGGAAAACATCAAGGGCACGGTCTGGGCGACCGGTTGCGTCAGCTGGTACCAGCAGGAAGACGGCAAGAACTTCACCATCTGGCCGTGGTCGACCTGGAAGTACTGGCTGGAAACGCGCAAGGTGAAGGAAGGTGACTACATCTTCACCAAATGCCGGAAACCGGCGCTGAAGACGGTGAGCAAGGCCAAGGCAGAGGCCTGATC
>CAZPZK010000121.1:0-8142 GCA_964591095.1 uncultured Moraxellaceae bacterium
GTTGAGTTGTCAGGCGCGGACGCGGGTGACCTTTTCCACACCGTTGAGGATGCGGATGCGCTTGATGATGCGGGCCAGATGCACCCGGTCGCGCACGGACAGGTTCAGGCTGATGACGGCGTGCTGCGGGCCCTTTTCCTGCATGCTGATGTTTTCGATGTTGGCGTCATTGGCGGTCACTTCGCGGGCGATCTCCGCCAGCATGCCGCGCTGGTTGGTCAGTTCGATGCGCAGTTCGCTGGGGAATTCGCGTTCAATGACTTCCGCCCATTGCAATGGCATGCATTTGTCCGGATTGTCGCGCAGTTCCGCCACCAGGTTGTTGCAGATGTCGCGATGGATGACGATGCCGCGCCCGGCGCTGAGGTGGCCGATGATGCTGTCGCCGGGCAGCGGCCGGCAGCAGCGGGCGTAAGACACCAGCAGGCCCTCGGTGCCGTGGATGGCCAGATGCCGTGAAGAGGGGCGGCTTTGCTCGCGGGACCCTTCCGGCGCCAGCCGCCGCGCCACCAGTTGCGGCGCACGGTTGCCGAGGCCGATGTCTTCCAGCAGGCTGTCCAGATGGTCGAAGCCCAGTTCGCCCAGCACCTGTGCCAGCACGGCGGCGGGCACGGCGGCCACTTTCAGGGCATAGGCGGACAGGGCCTTGTCCAGCAGGCGGCGGCCGAGGTCCACGGACTGCGACTGTTGCTGATCCTTGAGGTAGCTGCGGATATTGGCGCGCGCCTTGCTGGTGATGACGAAATTCAGCCAGTGCGGATTGGGCATGGCGCCCGGTGCGCTGATCACTTCCACGGTCTGCCCGGTCAGCAGCGGCAGGCTGAGCGGGGCCAGGCGACCGTCCACGCGGGCGGCGACGCAACTGTTGCCGACATCGCTGTGCACGGCATAGGCAAAGTCCACCGGCGTCGCACCCTTGGGCAGGGTCAGGATGCGTCCCTTCGGCGTAAAGACATACACCTCATCCGGGAAGAGGTCGATCTTGACGTTCTCGATGAATTCCATCGAGTTGCCGGCGCTCTTCTGCAGTTCCAGCAGTGACTTCATCCACTCGCGCGCCCGCGCCTGCGAGGTGTTGCCGGTGTTGTCCTTGTACAGCCAGTGCGCGGCGACGCCGTTGTTGGCCATCGACTCCATGGCTTCGGTGCGGATCTGGATTTCGATCGGCACGCCGCGCTGACCCTTGAGCACGGTATGCAGCGACTGGTAGCCGTTGGCCTTGGGAATGGCGATATAGTCCTTGAACTTGCCGGGAATGGGCTTGTACAGGTTGTGCATCATGCCCAGGGCGCGATAACAGGCATCCACCGACTCGACCACGACGCGAAAGCCATAGACATCCATGATCTCGGCGAAAGATTTGTGTTTCTCCTTCATTTTCATGTAGATGCTGAACATGTGCTTTTCGCGGCCGAGCACGCGCGCCGGCAGGCCCTCCTGGCGCAGGCGCTGTTCCAGGGTCTGGCGGATGGTTTCCAGCACATCCTTGCGGTTGCCGCGCGCCACGCCCACCGCCTTGCGAATCAGCGGCGCCCGCAGCGGGAACAGTGCTTCAAAGCACAGATCCTCCAGTTCGATGCGCACCTGATTCATGCCGAGCCGGTTGGCCAGCGGCGCATAGATATCCAGGGTTTCACGGGCAATTCGCCGGCGCTTTTCGGGGGCGAGCACATCCAGGGTGCGCATGTTGTGCAGCCGGTCGGCCAGCTTGACGATGATCACCCGGATGTCCTGGGTCATCGCCAGCATCATCTTGCGCAGGTTTTCGGCCTGGGCCTCGGCCTTGGACTGGGTGCCGACCTTGGCCAGCTTGGTGACGCCGTCCACCAGCTCGGCGACATCCTCGCCAAAACGCGTCCCCAGCTCCTCCTTGGAGACGCCGGTGTCCTCGATGACGTCATGCAGCAGGGCGGCCATCAGGCTTTGATGGTCCATGTGCATGTGCGCGAGGATGTCGGCGACGGCGAGCGGGTGGGTGATATAGGGGTCGCCGTTGCGGCGGAACTGGCCCTCGTGGGCCTCGCGGGAAAACAGGTAGGCGGACTCGACCTCGGCAATCTGCTCCGGTTTCAGGTAGGTGGCGAGGTATTCACTGAATCCTGCGAGTCCGGCACTCATGCGAGTCTCCGGTGGGAGCACGGGAGGCGGCCGGTCAGGCCGCCCGTCGGGCTCAGAACGCCGGACTGTCCATGCCCAGACCGAGGCCCAGGTTGATGTCCAAGGTCACGTCATCGACCGGTTCCTCTTCCTTGACGTGCAGGATGGAGCGGTCAACCAGGCCGGCGGCGATCTCGCGCAGGGCCATCACGGTGGGCTTGTCGTTGTCCCAGGGCAGCAGGGCTTCCTTGTTGCCGGTGGACAGTTGGCGTGCGCGGCGGGCAGCCACCAGCACCAGTTCAAAGCGGTTTTCGACCGCACCCAGGCAGTCATCAACGGTAACGCGGGCCATGTAGAATCTCGGCAGCAACAGGGAAAACCTTGAATATACGCAATTCTCAGGCTGACAACAAGCGCTGGAGACGGTCCTGATGACGGACGGCCTGCAGCGCTTGGCGGTGGCGTGCGGCGCGCAGGATGGCCAGCAGATCGGCGAGGGCGGTGTCAAAGTCGTCGTTGACCACCAGGTAGTCGAATTCGACGAAATGGCTGAGGTCCTCCAGCGCCCCGGCCAGACGCCGGTTGATCACTTCGTCGCTGTCCTGGCCGCGGCCGCGCAGGCGCTCACGCAGGGCGTCGCGGCTGGGCGGGATGATGAACACGGTCATCGCATCCGGGAACTGCCGACGCACCTGCTGCGCGCCTTGCCAGTCAATTTCCAGGATGACATCGCGGTCGGCGGCCAGGGCGTTTTCGACGGTTTCCCGCGCGGTGCCGTAATAATTGCCAAACACTTCCGCGTGTTCCAGGTAGCCGCCTTCTCCCACCCGCGCCATGAACTCGTCCACGCTGACGAAGTGGTAATGGACGCCGTCCAGTTCGCCCGGACGCGGCGGGCGGGTGGTATGGGACACCGACACGCTGACGTGATCGGTATTTTCCAGGACAGCCTTGACCAGCGAGGTCTTGCCGGTACCTGAAGCGGCGGAAATGACAAAGAGGGTTCCGGACATGATCGGTCTTCAATAAACGGGGATGGGAAAAAGGCGGTTATTCAAACATGGCGTTGCCCGGCAACGCCAGCGACTACTCGATTGCACCTGAATATCGAGTATTGGGTTCAGTGCATTGCGCCGCAATAATCACTAATAGTGCAGGCCAGCATTGGGTACACGTTTGTGTACACAGTTTCGATGCGATTGCGTGATGCACTCTGATACTGACGATTGTATATGCTCTGGCTTGAGACAACCAGCGAGGCTCAGGCCACTTTATCGTCGTCTGTCTCATCCTCCTCCGTCATATCGGAGAATTCCGGATCGTTTTCCATGGCATCCAGCTCTGCCTCGATCTCGGCATCGGTCATTGTGCCGCCGAAGTCATAGCCGGTGGTGTCGAGTTGGGAGAGCGGAACGCCCTTGGCGGTAACGCCGGGTTCAATCGGGGATTCAGATTTCTTTGACATGATGTTCTCCTGCCGCGCGGGCATGGGGTGATTCACGGCTTCTGGCTGGATTGCCAATAGTGGATGGGGACTTCGCTGCTTGATTGGTTTGAACGATCAGGATGCCTGCAGGGTGCAGGAAATCGTTCGGGTGGGTACATTCTTAGAATAGCATCCGGGGTGAGGATGGCAAGGGTGCTGTGGGTTGGGCTCGTTGAGACTCAAGGCCCTACCCATTGGCCTCCTGGTACAAATACGCCTGAAACCCGCTGAACACCTTCCCAATCTCATCGGGCTTGCCCAGGTCGGCCACGGCGTCGGCGATCGAGTCGTGGTATTTCAGCTTCAGCAACGGCGTCAGCTTGGCCCGGTCCAGCTCATCAACACCATGACTGACATAGTGCCCAAGGACGAATTCCAGGAAAGACTTCTGTTTAGGGTTGAAGTGCTGGTCGATGAGCACCTTGGCGCGGTGGGCGCGTTCTTCCCGCGTCTGTGGCGGCATGGCATAGGCCACATGCGCCAGCACGTCAAACAGGTCGCTCTGCTCTGCATCCATGATCTTCTGCATTTCGGTCAGCTGATCCTTGCCGAATCCTTTCTCGGCCAGACCTTCCAGCAGCTTGCGCCGTGTGTCTGGCGAACTCCACAGCTTCCGCAACTCGTCTTCATCGCCAAAGAATTCCGGCAGCTTGCCGAACAGCATCTCCATGAACTGCGCCGCCGACATCGGGGTGCCGTCCGGGTGCCAGAAGCTGGTGCACATCATGTGCTGGATGGTTCTGGCCTTGCCGTCGGCCAGTTTCACCTTGACCTTCGGTTTGGCGGTGTATGGCTCGCCGGGTTCTTCCTTCACTTTTTCCGGCAATGGCTCGTCGCCGATGCCTTTCGCTGGCTTGGCCGGTTTTTCCTCCGGCTCTAGCGGCTCCCCATCCCAT
Organism: uncultured Moraxellaceae bacterium; assembly: GCA_964591095.1. Classification (GTDB taxonomy): domain Bacteria; phylum Pseudomonadota; class Gammaproteobacteria; order Pseudomonadales; family Moraxellaceae; genus Fluviicoccus. Next base: position 4,480 of record CAZPZK010000121.1, read on the forward strand.
TCCGGGTCGCTGAAGTGGTGGTGGGCCTTCACGAAGTCGTAGATGGTGAAGTAGTCCTTGCCATCGTAAAGCCGGGTGCCGCGCCCGATGATCTGCTTGAACTCGATCATGGAGTTGACCGGTCGCAGCAGCACGATGTTGCGCACGTTGCGGGCATCCACCCCGGTGGAGAGCTTCTGCGAGGTGGTGAGAATGGTAGGCAGGGTCTTCTCGTTGTCCTGGAAGTCCCGCAGGTGCTGTTCACCCAGGGCGCCATCGTTGGCGGTAACGCGCTGGCAGTAATTCGGGTCTTTCACCGTCTTCATCTGGTTGATCAGGTCGCGGATGGCCAAGGCGTGGACCTGGGTGGCGCAGAACACCAGCGTCTTTTCGTTCGGGTTGATCTGCCCCAGGAACAGCTTTACCCGGTAAGCCTCGCGCTCCTTGATCTCGATGATCTTGTTGAAGTCCTTTTCCTCGTAACGCTTGCCCGCCTCAATTTCGCCTTCCACCAGCGTGTCGTCGGGGGTGTAGATGTAATCATCCAGCGTGGTGGCGATCTGGCGGACGCGGAACGGGGTCAGGAAGCCGTCGTTGATGCCATCCTTCAGCGAGTAGATGAACACCGGCTCGCCGAAGTAGGCGTAGGTGTCCACGTTGTCCTTGCGGCGCGGCGTGGCGGTGAGGCCCAGTTGCACGGCCGGGGAGAAGTAATCGAGGATGCCGCGCCAGTTGCTTTCGTCATTCGCGCCGCCGCGATGGCACTCGTCGATGATGATGAAGTCGAAGAAGTCCGCCGGATATTCGCCGAAGTAGGGCGAGGGGTGACCATCCTTGGGCGGGCCGCTCATGAAAGTCTGGAAGATGGTGAAGAACAGGTTGCCGTTCTTCGGCACCTTGCCTTTCTTGCGGATGTCCTCGGGTTCAATCCGCACCAGCGCGTCATCCGGGAAGGCGGAGAAGGCGTTGTAGGCCTGATTGGCAAGGATGTTGCGGTCGGCCAGAAACAGGATGCGCGGTCGGCGCTTGGGTTCGCCCGATTGCTTCCAGTCACTGAGGTTCCAGCGACTGTGGAACAGTTTCCAGGCCAGCTGGAAGGCGATGAAGGTTTTGCCGGTGCCGGTGGCCAAGGTCAGCAGGATGCGCTCGCGGCCGTGGGCGATGGCCTCCAGCACCCGCTCCACGGCGATGTCCTGATAGTAGCGCCCCTGGAAGTAACCGCCCTTGTCCTCGAAGGGGACGGTGGCGAAGCGGTCGCGCCAGAGGTTGGGCTGGGCGAAGGTCAGGTTCCACAGTTCGTCGGGGGTGGGGAAGCCGGTGCGTTCGCCTTCGTGGCCTTCCTGCATGTCGATGGCGTAGACGCCCTGGCCATTGCTGGCATAGGTAAAGCGGATGGCGAGCTTGGCGGCGTAGTCCTTGGCTTGGGCGACGCCTTCGGTGAGGGCTTTGTTCCAGGCCTTGGCTTCGACGACGGCGAGCTTGGTGTTGCGGTATTCCAGAACGTAGTCGGCGGTGAGTGCCTTGCCGCGCTGCCCGTGGCCTTCCAGGCGGCCGAGGGTGATGGGGTATTCCCGGCGGATGCGGCTGCCTTCCACGACGCCCCAACCGGCGGCGGCGAGGGCGGGGTCAATGTGTTCGGCGCGGGTTTCGGCTTCGTTCATGGCATCCGTGGTTTTGCGCTAAAGCACTTTTAATGTTGATTGTTATGGAAATTTTCTGTTTTTCCCGGCGGGTGTGGTTTTGCTTTGAAGCACTTTCCGGGCTCCGGCGAGGTTAACGGCACAGGGGGGGGCTCGGACACTTAATGTACTTGATGAAGCGGCGTCGCGAAACAGCAGGTTGTTGCTTTTGGAGGCCGGGGGTCAAAACCGGATCAAGAAAAAACGCCAAGCTCTCAGCTTTCTTACATTTGATTTCATTGAGGTTTTTCACGAATTGATCTGCTGTTGCATCGGCGGAATCAAAACCCTATCAAGAAATCCGTTTTGCGCCGCCTGTTGCAGCGGGTAGACTTCCCGATGCTAGCTCAAAAATGGACTGGGGGTTCCCGGTTGGCGCTATGGCCTCGGTGCGTTCACCGGGGCCTTTCGCTTTGTGGGCGCGGTTTTGCTCTAAAGCACTTTTTTCTTTGATTTATATGGAATATTTATTATTTTCTTGGCTAGTGAGGTTTTGCTCTAAAGCACTTTTCAAGCCCAGAACGGCAGATAGCGGGCATATCGCGTGGATGTGGTCTCCGTTTCATCTGCTTTGATCAAGTTGGCATCCTTGGCGAGTCCGATGACTCCTGAAACGGTGGCGGCTTTTGACTCGGCCAGCCCGAAGCGTTCCCGCAAGGATTGGTTCGACATGCGTTGATTGCTGACGTACATCAAGCAGCAATGCTGATAGCAGGCGCGAATGCGGTCAGCCTTGCTCATGGCTGCAAAGTCCTGGTGGGCAAACAGGATGGCCGTGGTGCGAAGCTCACCTTCCCGGAAGTCGGGGGCGGGCAGCTGGTAAACCTCGGTCGCCTTGATGACCTTGTCAATGCCACTGCCTTTTTCCTCGCAGATGCCCAATCGCCGCATCAGATCGGCCAGCCTTTCGTTACGGGAGCGGTATTCGTCAATGAAACGCTGTACGTTGATCGGTGGCTTGCCGGGGTTGGAGATTTCAATGCGGTCGGCATACATTTCGATCATGGCCGACCCACCGGAGGCCAGAAAATCTTGATGTACCAAGGCATTGGCAATGAGTTCCCGCAGTGCCTGCTTGGGAAACATTTTCACTTCTTCACGAACAACCTGCTCAATGCTGCGATTCAGCGGGGCGGATGAATGGACAAACTCAACCAATCCTTCAAAGCCCACGGCATAACCGTGCGTGTGAACTTTGTCTTCACGAGTCCGGGTTTTGTCGGTGCCTTCATAAATAACGACACGGGCGCTCTTGCGGGCCAGTGCAGGTGAAAAACCGTCCAGACGTTTGGCTAACAGGATGGCTGCCAGATTGCTGATCGTCCATCCGCTGCCGGTTTGCGAGATAAGACTCTCTCCTTTGAGGCGTGCCAGAACACCATTGCGGTTAGTCGGATAAGGTAATTTGGAGAGTTCGAAATAGGTCTGGGTATCCAGTAAGGCGATGACTTCATCCGGCGTTGCATTCTCCTTGGCGGGTTGCGAGAACCAGTCGGGCTGGCCTTCGGCGAAGATGCGGCGCAGTTGGTCCGGGGTCATGGGCACCAGGTCTTCACCGGCGCGCATCAGGTAGGCTCCTTCGAAGTCCCTGGGCTGACCCATGGGACGCGCTGGTCTTTCAAAAACCAGCACCCGGCCGTCGGGATGGTTCAATTCAGTGACTTCTGCGCGGATACGCAGTTTTTCGACAATACGGGCTTTGATGTTGTTGAGGTCGGTGGCGGAGCTGTAGGCATTGCTGCCGACGACACGACGCGGCCGTTTGTCGGTGACGCCAAAGACCAGCCGGCCGCCGCCTTCGTTGGCGAGGGCGACGCAGTATTTGAGCAATTTGGTGCTGTCGTATTGCTGTTTGGCCTCTTTGAATTCGAGGTGTTCGGTTTCGGTTGGGGCTGTGAGCCAGCGAGATAGGGTTTCGAGGGTGATCATCTACTGGTCGTCCTACAGCGCGCCGCTGAATGCCTGATTCAGCAGGGATTTTTTGAGTTCGTCAAGGGCGGTGAGT
>CAZPZK010000122.1:0-8080 GCA_964591095.1 uncultured Moraxellaceae bacterium
CCGTTTGCAAGCTTGCGAGATTCCCCGAATGTAAGTGTAATTGGCGTGATCTGACAATAACCCCAAAGGTTACAGGATATGTCCATGCCTCCCCAACGCCCAAACCACATGCTCCCTCACCACCTCCGACGGGTCCTGCCGCCGCTGGTGCAGTGCAGTGAGCACTGCGGCCGAGGTCGGCGCATTGCCCAGACCCACCGCGATATTCCGCAAAAAGCTCTCATAACCGGTGCGCCGGATCGGCGAACCCTCGGTCTTTTTCAGGAATTCTTCCTCACTCCAGGCAAACAACTCCCACAACTTCGCGTTATCCAGACCATGCCGAGGGAGAAAGTCGGCTTCCGCCGACAATCTGGCATAGCGGTTCCAGGGGCAAATCAGTTGACAGTCGTCGCAGCCAAATACCCTGTTGCCGATCAACGGCCGCAATTCCACGGGAATGCTTCCCGTATATTCGATGGTCAGGTAGGAAATGCAGCGCCGGGCGTCAAGTTGATACGGGCCGGTAAAAGCTTGGGTTGGACAGATATCCAGGCAGGCGGTGCAGGAGCCGCAGTGTGCGCTGACCGGAGTATCCGGCGGCAAGTCCAGGCTGGTGAACAGTTCTCCCAAAAAAAAGAAGGAACCGGCGTCGCGGTGGATCAGCATGGTGTTCTTGCCAAACCAGCCCAAGCCGGCTTGGTAGGCAACGGCGCGTTCCAGCACCGGCCCGGAGTCGACAAAGACACGTTGGCCGCTGCCGGCGGCCAGAGTCTGGATACGGTCGGCCAGTTGCTGCAGCCGCTTGCGCAGCGTCTTGTGATAATCGCGGCCGCGCGCGTAACGCGAAACCACCGCCATTTCCGGTTCGCAAGGTACCTTGCGACGGGGGGGGGGCTCCACCAGGTAATCCATGCGCACACTGATCAGGCTCCGTGTGCCTTCCACCAGCGAGGCGGGCTGCCAGCGCTTTTCGCCGTGCGCCGCCATGTAGGTCATGTCGCCGTGGAAGCCCCGGGCCAGCCAGTGTTGCAGATGCCGGCCATGCTCCCCCAGGTCCGGGCGACTGAAGCCGACCTGTCCAAAGCCCAGTTCCCCGGCCCATTGCCGGATTTTCGCGGCCAGTTCCACCGGGTCGGGGGACAGCAGGATTTTTTGCATGACAAGCTCGGCGGCGGCTAAAGGGTGATTATAATCAACCGTTAACCGAGTTGAGGCGCCGTGATGGAAAAACGGATATATGACACCCTGCAGATCCGCCAGATAGAACAGAAGGCCTTCGCCAGCGGGATTGCTTCCGAAGCGTTGATGGAGCGCGCCGGGTCGGCGGTGCTGACGCAATTGCGCCAGGACTATCCGGATGCCCGGCGGTTGGTCGTCGTTTGCGGGCATGGCAACAACGGCGGTGATGGCTATGTTATTGCCCGCCTGGCGCGCAAGGCGGGCATCGCGGTGGAACTCATCCGGTTGTTGCCGCCCAAGACGCCGGATGCCGTCGTCATGGCGGACCGCGCCGCTGCCGCCGGCGTGTCCTTCAGCGGCTGGAGCGGCCGGTTGCCCGAGGCCGATGTTTATGTGGATGCCTTGCTGGGCATCGGGCTGGTGTCGCCGGTTACCGGGCAAATGGCGGATATTATCCGGGCGTTCAACCAGAAACCCTGCGTGGTTGCCGTGGATGTCCCCTCGGGAATTGATGCGGACACCGGGGAGGTACGCGGCATAGCCGTGCGCGCCAGCCTGACCGTCACCTTTATCGGCCACAAGCTTGGCTTGCTGACCGGGGAGGGCGCGAGTTGCACCGGCAAGCTGGTGCTCAAGCATTTGCGACTGACGCCGCACTTCTATCCTGAAACCGGAGTCGTCGAATACCTGTCCTCGGATGACCTGCATTTTCCCTCGCGGCCGCGCAACAGCCACAAAGGTAATTTTGGCCATGTGCTGATCATTGGCGGTGATGAGGGCATGGGCGGCGCGGTGATGATGACGGCGGAAGCCGCCTTGCGCAGCGGAGCCGGCCGGGTCACGGTCGTCACTCATCCGACCCATGTTCCGGCCATGCTGGCGCGCTGTCCGGAAGTCATGGTTCGCGGCCTCGATACGCACGATCGTATCGATGCCTTGCTGGAGGCGGCCAGCGTGGTGGTGATCGGTCCCGGGTTGGGTCGGCGCACCTGGGGGGAGCATTGGTGGAAGGTGGTTCAGGAACAGCCCCGCTTGCTGATTGTTGACGCCGATGCCCTGTACTGGATGGCGCAGCAGGGGCAAAAACGCGACAACTGGATTTTGACGCCGCATCCCGGCGAGGCAGCCGCCATCCTCGGCAGTACCATAGCGGAGGTCCAGGCCAACCGCCGGCTGGCGGCGGGTTATTTGCTGACGCGTTATGGCGGTATTTCGGTGTTGAAGGGAGCCGGTTCTTTGATTGTCAGTCAAGGGAAGCTGTCGATGTGCGCCGCCGGTAACCCGGGCATGGCCACCGCCGGCATGGGCGATGTGCTGGCGGGTGTCATCGGCGGATTGGCCGCCCAGTTCGGGGGCTCCCACCAAACGGTCTGCCAGGCGGTGGTCGCCCACGCCGTCGCGGGCGACATGGCGGCGCGCCACGGCCAGCGCGGTCTGATGGCAACGGATCTTCTTCAACCTCTGCGGGAGCTGGTTAACCGATGAATACGTGGCAACTGCGGGTTGGCGATGAGCTTGGTATGGAAATGCTGGGCGCCCGGCTGGGCCGGGTGCTTGATCAGGGCGGCGTGGTGTACCTTGACGGCACTTTGGGCGCAGGCAAGACGACCCTGGCGCGCGGCCTGATTCGCGGAGCGGGGCATCCGGGCGTGGTCAAGAGTCCTACCTACACCCTGGTGGAGCCTTACCCCTTTCCGGATCATCCCGTTTATCATTTTGATCTGTATCGTTTACAGGATCCGGAAGAACTGGAACTGATGGGCGTACGGGATTATTTCACTCCGGAAGCCTTGGTGCTGGTGGAGTGGCCGGAGCGTGGCGGCGGCTTGCTTCCCGCCCCCGATCTTCACCTAAGAATTACTGTCGTTCCGGAAGGCCGTGATCTAACATTGACGGCTTTAACCAATCGTGGGCAGGCCGCGCTGGCCAGACTTTCCGCATGAGACTATCCCGACTTTTGCCACCTTTGCTGCTGGGGCTGTGTTCCTTGCAGGCCTTGGCAGCGACCATCACCGGCGTTCGTACCTGGCGCGCGCCGGACAACACCCGCATCGTCCTCGACCTCAGTGAGCCGGTCCGCTACAACCTGGTCAGCCAGGAAGACCGTCAGGTGGTTATTGAACTGGAAAATGCCGAACTCGGGGTTCCTCTGCCTCTGTTGCCGTCGCACGTCGGTCTGGTTCACGAAATCCTGTTCCAGCCCGCCGGTTCGCGCAAGCGGCTGCAAATCAACCTGACCGGCAGTGTGCGACCGCAGGTCTTTGTCTTGCCCGCGAACGACAAGTATGGCCCACGCCTGGTGATTGACCTGTTTGACAAGATGACCGTCGAGCCGGTCGCGGTTCCCGAGGAAACCGCGGCGGATGCGGGGGAGAATCGCGGGCGCCCGGTGGTGATCGCCATTGATGCCGGTCATGGCGGTGAAGATCCCGGCGCGATCGGCGGCAACGGCAACCATGAAAAGAATGTGACTCTGGCGATAGCCCGGAAGCTCGCGGAACACTTTCGCCGCCATCCCGGATTTCGCGCCCATCTGACCCGGGATGGGGATTATTTCATTCCCTTGCAGGATCGGCGCAAGATTGCCCGTAACCGTTATAAGGCGGATATCTTCATCAGCATCCACGCCGATTCCGCGCCCTCGCCGCGCGCGCGCGGAGCCTCTGTTTTTGCCTTGTCGCGCAAGGGCGCCAATACCGCGACCTCCCGATTTGCCGCTGCCTTGGCCGACCATGAAAACAAGGCGGACCAGATTGGCGGCGTGTACATGCCCGACAACGGCGACAGCCTGCTGGCCTCCGTGCTGGCGGATATGGTGGTAGAAGGCTCCCTGTCCCACAGCCTGCGCATGGGCAGCGCCATCCTCGGCGAACTGGATGACCTGGGTCATCTCCATGCCCGGCAGGTGGAACAGGCCGGATTTGCCGTGCTCAAGGAACCCGGCATGATTTCGGTGCTGGTGGAGACGGGTTTCATTTCCAATCCGGATGAAGAAAGGAACCTGATCAGCCCGGACTACCAGCAACGCATCGCGAAGTCCGTGTTCAACGGTGTCCGCGATTACGTGCAGAAATATCCCTTGTCGGGAACCTATTTTTCCTGGAGCAAGGAAAACCGGGGTCATAAACCCCGCCGTGCTGCGTTGGAGGCGGTCGCATCAAAACCTCCTGTTCCGGAACGCAATCCCCTGCAAGGCCTGGTTGAGTCCGCTCCACCGCGTGATGCCGCCGGGGTTGCTTCCGCCGCCACGACGGTCCCCGGCAAGCCGGTCAAGCCAACCGTCGCCACGCCGGAAGACCCGGCGAAGTTTATGGCCAATCCCGTGACAGTTACCCCCAAGCCCTTGCCTCAGGCCAGCTTGCCTTTGTCCCTCGAAGACTTTGCCGGCGAAGCGCCACTTAAGCCGACGACAGGTAAGACGGACACCATCAGGCAGGCCCAGCCATCAAAACGTCCGGTTCCGGTCAAGCCGCTACCGGATAAATCCGTGAGTACTCCTCAGGTGAAACCATCGGCGGCCAAGCCCGTCAGCCATACCGTGGCGCGGGGGGACTCCCTGTCCTCGATAGCCCAGCAATACGGCATCACCCTCGAAAACCTGAAATCCTGGAATGCCCTGACCGCGGACACGGCGGTATTGGGCACCCGCCTGCGCCTGGTCGCCCCCGACACGATCCGGCCGTTAAAGGCTGAAAAGGCTGAAAAGGCTGAAAAGAAAGCCACCGAGCATGTGGTGAAGTCGGGGGATAGCTTGTCCGCGATCGCTGTGCGTTATGGCGTCACGGAAAAGGCGCTCCGCGAAACCAATAAACTCAAGGATGACCAGGTCCAATTGGGCAAGACCCTGAAGATACCCCGGCCATGAACGAACGCATTCACCTGCTGGATACGCGACTGGCCAATCAGATTGCCGCCGGGGAAGTCGTGGAACGACCCGCGTCCGTCATCAAGGAACTGCTGGAAAATGCGCTGGATGCCGGCGCCACCCAGATTGATATACAGGTTGAAGAGGGCGGGACCCGGCTCATCCAGATCCGGGATAATGGTTCCGGAATTGATCGCGAGGACCTGCCACTGGCGCTGGCCCGCCACGCCACCAGCAAAATAACGACGCTGGAGGATCTGGATGCCGTGGCGACCCTGGGTTTTCGCGGGGAGGCCCTGGCGTCAATTGCGTCCGTCTCCCGATTGACCTTGACCTCCAGCACGGAGGATAGCGGCATCGGCTGGAGCGTACATACCGAAGGTCGCGACATGGAGCCGGTGATCAGTGCGGCCAGCCATCCTCGCGGTACGACCGTCGCGGTCAGGGATCTTTTTTTCAATACCCCCGCGCGTCGCAAATTCCTGCGCACCGTCAACACGGAGCTGGGGCATCTGGAAGAAGTGGTGCGCAGGCTGTGCCTGTTCAATTTTGGCGTCGGCTTCCGCCTCAGCCATAACGGGACCTTGCGCTGGCAGTTCCGTCCGGCGCCGGATGAGGCGGAGCAACGCCGGCGCATTGCCACCTTGTGCGGCCAGTCCTTTATGGATGCCGCCTCTCCGTTGCTTGTGGAAACGCATGGCCTCAGTCTGGGCGGTTGGCTGGGCAGCCCCTCCATGGCGCGCGGCCAAGCCGACATGCAGTATTTTTATGTCAATGGACGGGTTGTGCGGGACAAGGTGGTGAGCCATGCCATCCGCACCGCTTACAGTGATGTGCTGGCGCATGGCCGGCACCCGGCCTATGTGCTGTTTTTTGAGCTGGATCCGGCGGCGGTTGACGTCAATGTCCATCCCACCAAGCATGAAGTCCGGTTTCGTGACCAACGGGTAGTGCATGAATTCCTGGCCCGCAGCATTCATCGCGCGCTGGCCGGACTCAAGACAGTTGCCTTGCAGACGCCGGCCCAGGATATCGTTCCCGTTCAGCCCGGCTCATCGCCGCCGGATCAGTCCCTGCTGTCCCTGCCTTTGCCGGTCTATAGCCCGGAGTCCCAGACGGGAGCGGTATGGCGTGACCATCCCGCCGCGACGGCTTCCCGGTTGGGAGACCGTCTGTCCGAATATCTGGCGCCCTTGCGTGATCCATCTATCTCGGCTGAAACGCCGGGCATCACCACCGAGTCGACGAAACAGGCTGACCTGCCCGCGGCGCCACCCGGCATGCCGCCCTTGGGTTATGCCCTGGCTCAACTGCATGGCGTCTACATCCTGTCGCAGAATGCGCAGGGACTGGTGATCGTGGATATGCACGCGGCCCATGAACGGCTGGTTTATGAGCGGTTGAAGAAGGCCTGGAGTGAAGGACGTCTGGCGTCGCAGCCGTTGCTGATTCCCCAGACCGTAGCCTTGTCGGAAACGGAAATCGAACTGGCGGTGGAAGGACGGGAATGGTTTCAGCGTCTTGGCTTCGAGATTGATCAACTGTCGGGGGAGACCCTGGCCATTCGCGCGGTGCCGGCCTTATTGCCCAAGGCTGACACGGGCGCGCTGGTCCGGGATGTCGTGGCCGATCTGCGAGAGCATGGCCAGTCCAGCCGGGTGGAAGAAGCCATCAATGAACTGTTCGGCACCATGGCTTGCCACGGCGCGGTTCGCGCCAACCGCTCCCTGAGCCTGACGGAAATGAATACCCTGCTGCGGGATATGGAGGCGACGGAATTCAGCAGCCAATGCAATCATGGCCGGCCGACATGGCGGCAAATGTCTCTGGCGGAGTTGGACAAGTTGTTCTGGCGGGGCCGATAACCCCAAGACCGGGGCGGGGCGTAGCCTGCCGGGCGGCAGGCTACGCCGGTCAAACTATTGCATGGTATCGAGAATATCGTTGAACTGGTTGACGTTGACGTTCAGCGCGCGCTCATCCCAAAAGCGGCTGAAGTTGATGGTCGGGGCGCGACGACCCTGATTGCGCATCCAGTAGCGATCAGCGATGTGACGGATCTGCATGGCCGCCATCTGGTCCAGCAGGCGGTACTTGGCGCTGAGGGCGTCATTGGGAATGGCTTCAAAACGCTTCAAGGCATCCCGCAGCAACTCTTCCCGATCTTTGCCGGCCGCCATCGAGGCATAAATGGCATGGGTCAGGCGGACGCCCGATTGCAGGCCGATATCGGTCGATTCCTGCAGTTCCTGCCAGGCCTTGGCTTCGGCGGCCGCATTTTCCGGGAGAATGGTGGTCAGGGCGGCGCGGATGGCCTTGGGCTCACCCCACCATTTGTCATTGTCCAGGCACTTCATGGCGCGGCTGACCTTGGCAGGAATCCCCATGTCGACATCAATCAGCCGACCGGAGGCGATATCATTCTGCAGTGCCTGCAGGGCGGAGGTCGCCCCGACGAGCATGACATGTTCTTCAAGATCCTTTTTGAAGGACGGGCATTTCTCGTCCCCGATCTCATAGCCGTAGTTGTTGCGGAAATAACTGGCCATGTGGGTGTAGGCTTTCAACTGGCGAACCCCGGCGTCCCGATTCAGTAATTGTTGTGCAATGCGGGCATCCTGGGCAATGCTGATCCATCCCTGTTTTTCCGCCTGGGCGGACCAGAGCTCCTTTTCAACGGCCTCATGCTCGGTACACATGGCGGCCCCGGCATAGCTCACCGCCATCATCAGGTCGGTGTCGACCTTGAACTCCCGGAAGCCGACCAGCAGCGGCAGGAAGCTTTCATTGGAGTGGCAAATCAGGTTGATATCATCCATTTGCATGGCGGCGGGCAACACATGCTCCATGGAGAAGGTGTTGACCTGGGTGCCGATGGCGCGATTGATGGAGCATCCCGACGAGATGAGCGTCAAGGCGGAAAGAGCGGCGATCCTGAACAGGCCGAGCTTATTCATATTGTTATTTCCGTGAAGGCAAACTGGGCAAAGGTGTTTCAGAATGTAGCAAGACTGTGTACGTTCGACAATCTTTTAACTGTCAAGTTGTGATCAG
>CAZPZK010000123.1:0-8041 GCA_964591095.1 uncultured Moraxellaceae bacterium
GCGCCAGGGTTGAGGCCACTTTTGCCAGGCTACTGGCACCTGATGAAGAGCAAAAAATCAGACTGGAGCGTTTCTGGAAGTCATATACTCCCAGAGGGGATGAATACCGTGCCGTGCCCGATGTCGGCAGCACATGATTAGGGCCTGCACAATAGTCGCCCAAGGCCTCGGGCGTATAGCGCCCCATGAAAATTGCGCCGGCGTGGCGAATCCGGGGAAGCAACTCGTCCGGATCATCAATGGACAGCTCCAGATGCTCTGGTGCAATTTGATTGATCAGAGACACGGCCGCATCACGACTTTCAACCCGAATCAAGGCTCCCCGTCCAGACAATGAGGTACGCGCAATCCCTTCGCGCTCCAGCGTCGGCAACAGGCGATGGAGTGCCTCTTCAACCGCATCCAGAAAATCGGAGTCCTCGCTTATCAGGATGGACTGTGCCAACTCATCGTGCTCGGCTTGTGACAGCAAATCCATGGCAATCCAGTCCGGGGAGGTCTTCCCATCGCAATACACCAGAATTTCAGAGGGGCCCGCAATCATATCGATACCGACCTGACCAAAAACCTGACGTTTGGCGGTCGCGACATAACTGTTGCCGGGTCCCACAATCTTGTCGACCCTTGGGACACTTTCGGTACCGTATGCAAGAGCCGCCACCGCTTGGGCACCACCAATCGTGAATACAAGATCGACACCCGCCAGCCAGGCAGCGGCCAATACAAGGGGATTGGTTTCACCACCTGGTGTGGGTACACACATGATGACTTCCTTGACCCCGGCAACCCTAGCTGGGATGGCATTCATCAAAACCGAGGAGGGGTAGCTTGCCTTGCCTCCCGGAACATAAATACCCACCCTGTCCAGTGCGGTCACTTGCTGCCCCAGGCGCGTTCCATCCACCTCCTCGTAGCTCCAGGAGGAAACCTTCTGATGCTCGTGATAGCGACGGATGCGGTCGGCGGCAATCGTCAAAGCCTCACGCTGATCCTCGGGTAAGGTTTCATAGGCCTCACGCATTTGTGCTGGGTGCAGAGTCAGCGCCTGCATGGAAGTAGCCGTAAGCCGATCAAAACGCGCCGTATAGTCTATAAGCGCGCCATCACCCTGTCGGCGCACCTTTTCAATAATCTCTTTGACCACGTCTTGCATGCCCGCATCACTGACTGATTCCCAGGCCAATAATGTTGCGAGGGTGGAATCAAATCCCGGCGACGCCGAGTCAAGGCGCTGAATCATCATGGGGCATATCCTGAAATCACGGGGAACGAATCAAACAATCAACGCTGGCGCTTGCGAGCCACTGCCTCGGCCAACTGCCTTATCAGTGGCTGAACAATGTCCGACTTGCGCTTGAAACTCGCCTTGTTAACGATCAAACGGGAAGAGACATGAGCAATCAGTTCTGTTGGCTCCAGTCCGTTTTCCCTAAGTGTTTTTCCGGTATCGACCACATCAACGATCCGGTCCGCCAACCCCATCAATGGCGCAAGCTCCATGGAGCCATATAATTTGATCACCTCAACCTGCTCCCCCTTCTCGGCATAGTACTGCCGTGTCAGGTTGACAAATTTGGTGGCCACCCGCAGGCGGCCCTCCACCATCGGTGCATTGACAGGACCTGCCACCATCAAGCGACATTTGGCAATATCCAGATCCAACGGCTCGTAGACACCGCTGGCTCCATGCTCCATTAATACATCCTTACCGGCAACACCCAGATCGGCGGCGCCATTCTCGACATAAGTTGGAACATCCGTCGCTCGGATAATAACAATCTGCACATCCGCATGCGTCGTCGGAAATATCAGCTTGCGGCTCTTTTCCGGATCTTCAAGCAGTTCTATCCCAGCCTCTCGCAATAGCGGCAGGGTATCTTTCAGAATGCGCCCTTTGGAAAGAGCAATGGTCAATCGCGACATCAAGCACCACCACGGTTGGAAATGCGGCGGATTTTAGCACCCAGCAACGCCAGTTTTTCCTCAACACGCTCATAACCGCGATCAATATGATAAATCCGGTCAATCAAGGTTTCACCTTCGGCGGCCAGCGCCGCCAATACCAGCGACATCGATGCCCGGAGGTCCGTCGCCATGACCGGCGCACCAGATAATTGACTGACACCCCGAACTACCGCGAGATGGCCATCCACCTGAATGCCGGCCCCCATCCGGTTCAACTCGGGCACATGCATGAAGCGGTTTTCAAAGATGGTTTCCGTGATGGTGCCGGTCCCTTCGGCAATCGCGAGAATTGCCATGAACTGTGCCTGCATATCCGTCGGAAACCCCGGATGAGGCGCCGTCCTGAAACTCACGGAACGCGGTCGACGCCCCTCCATGTCGACCTCAATCCAATCCGGCCCGGTTTGTACCTTCGCGCCCATCTCAAGAAACTTCAGCAAGACCGCGTCCAGAGGCCTGGGATCGACATGAGTACAGCGCACCTTTCCGCCCGTCATCACGGCTGCAGCGAGATACGAGCCGGCTTCAATTCGGTCAGAACAGACGCTGTAATGGCAACCTGCAAGACTTTCAACGCCGTCAATAACAATGGTATCCGTGCCCGCACCTTCAATGCGTGCCCCCATGGCCGTCAACATATTGGCCAGGTCGACAATTTCGGGCTCACGTGCTGCATTCTCAAGAATCGTTCGCCCTTCCGCCAGCGTAGCAGCCATCAAAACATTTTCGGTACCACCTACCGTCACCATATCGAAAACAAATCGGGCACCTTTAAGACGACCATTGCGCTTGGCATGAACATAGCCTTTTTCGACGGATATCTCCGCTCCCAACGCGGCCAACCCCTTCAAATGCTGATCCACGGGACGGGAACCGATAGCACAACCTCCCGGCAGGGAAACCTGGGCCTCACCGAATCGGGCCACTAATGGCCCCAACACAAAAATGGAGGCCCGCATGGTTTTAACCAGTTCATAGGGCGCGACCGCACTGCTTAGAGTATTAGCGTTAACTTCAACATCACAGCGCTCATTAATGCTGACAGTTACCCCCATCCTTCCCAGCAACTGGATCAGGGTCGTTACGTCCTGCAGATGCGGGACATTGGCAAGCGTAATCGGCGTCGAGGCCAGCAAGGTGCCCGCCAGCAAGGGCAGTGCTGAGTTCTTGGCACCGGAGACACGGACTTCACCCTCAAGACGATTACCGCCGGCAATGAGTAATTTATCCATCGCAAACACCCCCTCAGGCAAAAAGTCGAATCTTGCGCCATTCTTCCGGCGTCAACGTTTGCATGGAAACCGCATGGATTGCCCCGCTCGCAATATGCGAATTGAGTGGGCCATATACGCTTTGCTGTTTGGCCACCGGACGCATCCCGTCAAATCGCTCACTGACGACCACTACTTGGAACTTGCCGCCAGAGCCGGTCACTTGCACTTCCTGCGCTTCCGGGAATGCCTCAACAAGCAGAATACGAATTTCATCAGGATTCATTTCAGGACATCCGTTATTAATTGACCAGGGGTAAAACATCCGTTACACCGCTTACGCGGATAATTGCCTTGAGCTTGTCGGAGACGCGATCAAACCGGATCTGTTTACCGGACGAAAGCGCCCCCCTTGCCCATTGCAGAAGGATGGCAACATCAATACTGCCTCCGCTTTCCAGGTCATGCAGATCAACCACGACCAAGCTGCCTGACTCACGAATTCTCGCCAGGCCCTGCTCGCAGATTGTCTGGGCATTATCAAAATGGACAACGCCTCCCAACTGGAGGCGTCCTTCCTGACAGCGGATGTGCGCAGTCATGCGTTCACTTTCCTTTGTTGGCGGTCTCCGCCGAGGGGATGAAGTTGGCTATCGCATTATCAAGATTGCCACGATTGGCTTCAACCGTCGAGGCAAACTGGTTTCGGAAAGTCAAACCGAGATTAATGCCGTTAATGATAACATTTTTGACCTTCCACTCCCCCGAGCCATTCAGGGCCAGCTGATAAGTCACAGGAACAGCACCATTGCTTGTGGTGATGATATCCATGTCAACTTGGGCCTTTTTGGGATCATCACCCGCCATAAATGGCTTGAAAACCAGTTTCTGATTATCGTATGCCGCCATGCCATTGGCGTAGGTACGAATCAGACTTTTGCGGAAAGTCGTGGAGAACCGGGTACGCTGGGCATCACTTGCCTGCCTGTAGAACTGCCCCATGACACCCTTGGCAAACCCGTCAAAGTCAATATAAGGCTCAATATTCTCCTCCACCATGCTATAGAGCAACTGAGGGTCCTTTTTGTAGGCTGCCTTTTCCTTGGTCAGTCGGACAACCAACGCATCTGCCGCCTTTTGCAACATGTCGCGTGGACTCTCCGCCGCGACAGCAGCCTGGCCCAGAAGCAGCATGACTGCCGCCATGACCATCATCACGCCATTACGAAATATCTTCATCACGACCTCACTGGAACTCATCTTTACCGCCTTGCGGTGTATCGGCAGGCTTCTGCTCAGTTGTCTTATTGAACAGGAACTTGCCAATCAGATCCTCCAACACTAGTGATGATTGTGTCTGTTCGATTTCGTCACCGTTCTTGAGAAATGTGTCTTCCGCTCCCGGAACTAAGCCGATGTACTTCTCTCCCAACAGTCCTGATGTCAGAATGCTTGCCACGCTATCCGTGCTGACCTCGTTGACTTCTTGATAGATATCCATCGTTACACGGGCATTCAATCGCTTTCGATCCAGCTCAATCCCAGTAACACGGCCAATAGTCACGCCCGCCATGGTGACCTTGGCTCGCAATGTCAGGCCACCAATATTCTGGAAGTGAGCATAAATCCGGTAACTGGGCTTACTGGTCTCCTCACCGAGACCACTAACTTTGATGGCCAAAAAGAAAAGGGCCGCAATACCCACCACCAAAAAGGCGCCAACCGCCATCTCAAGCGAACGCGAACGCATCAGAATCCTCCAAACATGACGGCGGTCAGGATAAAATCCAGCCCCAGCACCGAGAGCGAACCATAAACCACGGTCTTTGTTGTCGCCTCGGAAATACCCTCAGATGTCGGCTCGCAATCATATCCTTGAAAAACCGCAATCCAAGTTACAACCGCTCCGAACACGATACTCTTGATGATGCCGTTGACGACATCTTCCATGAAATCCGTGGAACGCTGCATATTCGACCAGTATGAACTGGCATCAATACTCAGCCACTCCACGCCAACCAACATTCCACCCAGAATCCCGACTGCCGAAAAAATGACAGCCAATACCGGCATGCTGATGAAGCCGGCCCAGAACCGGGGGG
The DNA here is from genome assembly GCA_964591095.1 of uncultured Moraxellaceae bacterium. Taxonomy (GTDB): domain Bacteria; phylum Pseudomonadota; class Gammaproteobacteria; order Pseudomonadales; family Moraxellaceae; genus Fluviicoccus. The sequence continues at coordinate 5,279 of CAZPZK010000123.1, forward strand.
CCACAATCCTACGTAAAGGATCCACGCCGATCATTTCCATGCTGGCCAACTGCTCAGTGGCTTTCATCAATCCGATTTCGGCGGTTAGGGCTGATCCGGCCCGACCGGCAAACAGCAAAGCCGTCACTACCGGACCCAACTCGCGAACCAAAGTCAGCGAAACCAATGAACCAAGAGCCTGCTCACTACCGTAAGTAATAAGGATATTGTAGCCCTGCAGGCCCAATACCAAACCAATGAACAGACCAGAAACAACAATAATGGCCAATGACAGCACTCCAACGGCATACAGTTGCCGCACCAGCAGCGGAAAGCTACTGCGGGGCGTTGGCCATGCGATGAGTGTCTGCCACAAGAAAACGCCAGCAATCCCGAGTGACTGCAGTCGACTTAGAGCATCACTGCCCAAACGTTGTATCAACTCAAGCATGGGATTGACCTCCGACCTCTTCCAGATAGGAGCGGGACGGATAATGAAACTTGACGGGACCATCATGATTCCCGCTCAGGAATTGACGGACAAACGGGGAGTCCGACTGTCTCATATCCTGCGGTGTGCCATGCCCAATGATCTGATGATTCGCAATGATGTAGATGTAATCAGCAATCTCAAGGGTTTCTGGAACGTCATGTGAAACGATGATGGTTGTTAAACCCAGTGACTCGCGCAATGTTCGGATAAGCGCAACCAAGACCCCTTTTACAATCGGGTCCTGACCCGCGAATGGCTCATCATACATGATTAACTCGGGGTCGAGAGCAATAGCACGCGCTAAAGCGGCGCGTCTATTCATGCCGCCGGAAAGCTCTGCGGGCATCAAATCAATAGCCCCCCGCAGCCCTACCGCCTCAAGTTTCATCAACACTAATTCACGAATCAAATTTTCAGGCAATCGGGTATGCGCACGCAGGGGAAAAGCGACATTTTCATAAACAGACAAATCGGTAAAAAGCGCGCCACTCTGAAACAGCATACCTATTTTTTCCCGCGCGCGAAAAAGTTCGTTCCGACTCATTTCGGGGACATTGCGCCCTGCAAGAAGCACCTGCCCCTGATCAGGATGAAGTTGCCCCCCGATAAAACGCAACAGGGTCGTCTTGCCGCAACCGGAAGGCCCCATGATTGCCGTGACTTTTCCACGCTCAACATCAAGGGATACGTTATCAAAAATAACACGGCTTCCACGGGCAAAGGATAGACCGCGGATGGATACCAGCGAAGAATTATCCGGCATTATCAACCACTTTGAAGGAGATCAAATTTCGCAGGAGGCGGGTTCGCGCCTCAGTTGGGGAGTTCCTGAGATCAGCCTGTCTATCTGAGACTTGGCGGTGCTTGCCGCACTTTCAACCTTGAGCCATTGCTCTCGGCGCACATTGGTGGTCTGGCGAATTTCAGACTGCTGGCCCATGGCCGAAACACGGGCACGCAGGCTCTCAGCCTGCTCCTTTGTAGAAAAAGCCCCCAATGCCACGGCATTGGCGAACTGGGGGTCATTGATGACACTTGCATCCAAGCCCTTTCCATAGAGCTCATTTGCCAAGGCTTCAGCCTTGTCGCGCCCGCCAACGGGAGGGATGTATACGAGGTAGGTTGGCTTATCCTGAGAAAGCGTTTCTGTTTTTACCTCGAACCCGCTATCGACCAGCGCACCCCGCATACGCTCAAGAAGGACGCTATCCAGGATGGGACCTATCCGAAAGCAGACTACCCCTCCCGCCACTGCAGCGACAGAAGATCCCTTTTGATCTTCCTCACTTTCACTGGCGGCTTCACTCCCGGCAGGAATTGCCCGCTCGGACAGTAACAGCAAACGCTCACCGGGCACTTGCTGGGAAATCACCACTCCCTGCCCGGCGTTCTGCTTTTCAAAGAACTGCCATGCCAGAAAAACAGCATTGATTATCACCAGTAATCCGAAAAACAGCGGCATGTCTTTCCCTCTTTAGCAACGCTCAGACTCAACTCGACCGGTATAGCGCTGGAGTCCCAGAAGAATCAGTTCAGGGATAATATCATGCGGAATTGCCAAGTGTGGGGCTAATTTATCAGCATCCCCGCCCGTCAGAACAAGTGAGCATTGCCTGCCATTCCTTGCCTTGAGGTCAGATACGGTACGCTCTATCGCCCCCAGCATTCCCAACAGGACCCCTCTATGCACCGCGTCTTCCGTCGTGCAGCCCGGAGTCAAACTTAAAGTTTCAACGATGGAGGTGGGGCGCACCTTTTGCGTCCCGTGTATCAATGCATGCAACTGCAGATAGTAACCGGGTAGGATGTAGCCACCCTGATGTTGATGGTCTGAGACCAGATCAAGTGTCAGGGCCGTACCGCAACTAACCACACAGCAACACTCTCGGTCAGCAACAGCCAGCACATTCAGCCAACGATCCACACCCAATCGACCAGGATCCACATACCCATTCCGCAATAAGCCATGTGTGGCAGAGCTAACCACAAAAATAGGATCCAGGCCCCAGTATTGGCGGGCGATCTCCACAAAACGCTGATTGGTCGGTGTATCCAACACTGAGGCTACCACCACCTCGCCCACATCACTCTGAAAACTCTGCGGCAACTCCAGAAAAAAACTGTCAACATCCAATCGATGAGCGTAACTAAACCGATCAATGACGGTATTTCCGAAACAAATCCAGGCTTTAACACGTGAGTTGCCAAAATCCAGATAGCAGTACGTCTTCATTCCGGATCTTGCCTAAGAGACAGTTCACCTCCACTAAAAGCCTGCACACCGCTCGCTG
>CAZPZK010000124.1:0-7952 GCA_964591095.1 uncultured Moraxellaceae bacterium
CAGGAGACTCTTAATCTCAAGGTCGAAGGTTCGAATCCTTCACGGCCCATCCGGGTAGTTCCGAAAAAAAGTCCGAAAAAGATCGTTCTCGGAATCCCAGCACCGAAGCCGAATTCTCGAGCAGTCCGAAAAAGATTGTAGCTTCACATTCAAAACTCTCAAGAAATCTCTTGAGAAACCGGTCGAAACGCCCTCAAAGCGTTTCTGACCGAAGAAACGCTTACAGGACTGCTGTCGCCTGCGAAGGTGTGCCAGACGGCTTACAGGTCTTGTGAAGGCCCGAACTTGGCCCACGTGCGAGGAGCGCGAGGAATCACCAGCGAAGCCATCTCAGCTTCTGCCAGCTCGGAAGCACTGGGACCGGGCGCCGGCTCTTCACGAGACGCCATCGTCAGGTAGCCAAGCCCGTCAGCCTCTTCGTAGACATCGTCGTAGAGACCCGTTTCGTGAACCAGGCGCCTCAAAGCAAGTCCGAGTATCGGAGTCATGAAGGCCCAGCAGGCCTCCCTGTAGGTCTTTGCCCAGATGTGCCTGTCCCGTCCAGGGCCAAAATATCCGAGCATCTTCAGGACCCCAAAGTTCGATTCGATGACATTTCGACGCGGCAGCATGGCTGCGCGAAGGAAGTGCTTCTTATGGTCTCCATGAATCGGGAGATATGTGTGTCGACGTGGATCCGCCCGGACGTAGACATTGTGTTTCCCACACACCCCCGCCGGACATGCGTAGCGAACGAACGCATCGCGGTTAGGGGGTTCTTCACCCCTCGGGATACCTTTTTCGATTCTGCTCAGACCCGCAAAGAAGTTGTCATCCTGTATTCGCTTCATGAAGCCGCTGTCCGTATGCGAGCAGAGCGGCACGCCATCGACGGAAGGGAACTCGGTCTCCTTCTCGACCCGATTCCCGTGCAAGGAGAAGACCGGATGAAGGCCCCAGAGAAATTCAAGGTCCAGAGCAAACTGGATTGAGTGGTCGTACCAGGAGTCGCCAACTAAATACTCGGCGGGACAATCGGGCCACAGCTTGAAGACCACGGCGAGTAGCTCCTGAGCCGCAACTCGCTCGTCCTTATTGGCCGGATAAGGACAGGAAATAATCGGTAGAGACGTGGCCATATCGGTGATGGTCACGATGTTGTATCCGTGATTTCGCTTCAGCTCCGTCCCGTCTTGTCGCACATGTTTCACCCACGCTAGGTCCTCATAGGGTCCGTTCAAGAACTCCGCATGCTCCTCGTTCACGGGGAAAACTTGCCGGACGTGTGCCTGCTGTTGTGTCCCATCGACCACCAGAACCTGCCCGACCTTTAGACCGCCGCGAGGATTGACCAATTTCGCCAACTTTTGAATTACGGCGATCTGGATGTGCTGCAGGACGTCCGGCGTTCGGCGGTTGAGCGCCGCATGCAGGTTGGAGTAGCTGGAACTCCGATCCGAATATCGCGGATATCTGTACGCCCACGAACGCAGGGGTTCTGAATGAAGGAACTGCTTCCTCGCATCTGAAAACTTTGTAGTTCCGCCCTCGAGAGCCATTGAGAGAAAGGTCATCGCAGCCAAACGAGAAGGCTTACGCCCCGAATTCTCATGAGAGCAAAGAAGCTCGTCCAGCCAGACCATCTCTTCAAGCCGTAAGACCGCAGCGGCCTCAACGATCGGTTGTTCAATTTCTCGGCGGGGAAAAGTGGAAGACGTTGGCTGAAGAGATTCCCAGGCCTTGATGAACTTCGGGTGGTTGAGGGTGGCGGCGCTGAATTCCTCCTCGAGCATCTTGAGGACCTCTCGCGGGCTGGCTCCGGCCTTCTGCAAACGCTCCTTCGCGAGGATCTGGGCCTCTTTGACCCGATGCTTCCGAGGTTTGCGTCCAAGGGAACGAGTGCGGTAGTTGCGAATCTCGACACGAGTTCGCGCCAGGTCTGTTGAGGCGACGGTGCCGGATTATGCGCTACCCACTTACGGCCCCACAAACATTCACGGAGACTTCTCGAAGCTGATGCATTCAGAGATCCACCTGGCGGGTGACCCGCCGATCTGGCTGCTTGCCTCCCCGTCCGTGTCGGGGGGTGCTGGGCTACCGGTGTGGCCAGCTATGGCCGATAACACTTGCGGTGAATCTCATGGTTCCTGTGGTGATCTCCTTCTGTCAGTTTTCGGGGTAGCTACCCCCTCGGAACAATCTCACCAGCCCACAGCATTCAGTTTTGGGCAACGACTTATCTTTCGAGCAACTCGTTTCAACTAGAGGGAATTTCCAAGAGCGTAATCTTCGCTGTGGATGCCAAAGAAGCAACGACGTCAGAGACGCGAAGATGAGCCTCACGTGCAGAAGGTCTTCTATCGATGGGGGACCGCCGAAATCCTCGTGCTCTTGCGCAGCGTAGGACCGACGCGTTTCACGGACATCGTCCGGCAATTGCCCAATGTGTCCGAGCAGGTGGTGAGTTCAAGATTGGCCGACCTCCAGCAGATTCGGATGATCGACCGGGTGGTCTCGCAAGACCGACCGATCGTGACGACCTACTCGCTGACTCCAATCGGAATGGAGCTGGCTGAAGTGGCCGACGGTCTCAAAGCCATCGCCTCGAGCGATCGAGTTCCATCAATCGCCGCCTAGAGACCATTTCCTCTGCCACTCGACTCACCAGGCTTGCCTCGGACGCACGCCACGAGCCGCCGCATCCGCTGAGGGCCGCTTTGTTACAAAAGCCGTAGCAAAGGTGTTTCGGTAGCCGAAACACTTCGACGGCCTCTGACGACCTTGGATGTAACCCAATCGGACGAGTTGGCAATACCTTGTATGAACGTTGAAAGTCGAGTCGTGAAATTGGGGGAGGGCGCGGCGCCAGATCGCATCGGTAGCGATGAAACAGCGGAATGGCTGCGCCGCCTCTTCCAGACCAATCGCGATTCCATCTTTCGATATGCCCTGAGTCGTGTAGATAGGGACGTAGCGTTGGAGATCGTCGCTGAGACGTTCGCGGAAGCGGCAGGTAGCCAATCGAGCTTTGACCCACAGAGAGGAACGGAGCTCAACTGGCTGCTCGGAATCGCAACGAATCGAATCAACCGATGGCACCGAACTGAATCGCGATTCGTGGGATTCAACAACGCACGTTTGGCCTCCGCGGGAGAAGAAGACGCGGAGATCCTTCGATTGCCAGGGCGCATCGACGACGAACGGCGTTCGAAAGAGGTGAGAAGGGCTGTCGCGGCGCTACCGGAGGGCGAGCGGGCGGCTTTCCTGCTCCACGCGAATGAGGGGCTTACCAACGCCGAGGTGGCGGACGCTCTTGGCATTTCAACCGTCGCAGCCAAGCTGCGGATTTTCAGAGCCAGAAAGCGACTTCAGCGAAGCCTGGAGCAACACATCGACGAGAAAGGCGCACGATGAACACCTCTAAGCATCGCGTAGAAAACCTCGTTCGAGGCGAGCTGAAATCGGACTCGATGACCGAGGAGGAAGCAGCCGCTGTATGGACGATCCTTAAAGCGGAACTAGCGTCACCGCCTATAGCGGTTCAGCCGCCAGAAAGACGGCGACCGGCCAAGAAGAAGTTGGTCGTTTCGTTGACGCTGGGGGTAGCCGCGATTCTGTTCGCCTTGGTCGCATTGCTTCCGAACTGGTCTAACTCCGGAGAAGACGGCCTGGACATTGGCTCGTTGGAATCTGCGACCGCATCCGAAGTACTTGCCGTGACCGGCAGAGAGGCTTCTAGGGAGTCGCTGCTCCCAAGTAAAGGAGAACAGCTCTACTTTCGGTCAGTTCGGACCAGCCCGACCGGGGCCGAGGATACTCAGCGCATAGAAGAATGGATAGGGCCGGATGGCTTGGGTTACCGACGAGATCCCACCCGGGGTGGTTCATCTAAGGGCTCCTCCAGCGGCTCAACCGAGACGCAGCCTCTAACGGAAACCTTCGACGCGAGCGAAGGACCAGACCCCAGGATTGGCGTCAGCGAGAGCTGGCGGGCGGTGCTCTCGATGAGCCAATTAGAAGATCTGTCTGACGCTCCTCCCCCCGAAGCCCTTCGGCAGCTGCGCCGCTCAGTATCCGGGGCGGTAGGTCGTGCCCCAGACCTTTCGAGAGGTGTCCATGACTTTGTGGGAAGCGACCTCATCGTTTTGATGACTGTTACCAACTTGTTGACCCAGGCCCCGTTGACAGGCCAACAGCGGGAGGGGCTGTTCAAACTGATCGAGACATCACCGACCTGGATGAAGTCTGACGGCACCGCTCCCTCGAGGACGACAAACCTTGGAGAATCGGAAAGCCAAGCTGGTCAGTCCGGAATCCTCATCCAAACGTCGATCGATCTACCCCCGACTGCCGCCGCGATTCTCGGCGTAAACCCCAGCTTTTGGCGACTCGACATCCTTCTGGATCCGGACGCCGGCACCGTCCTCGAAGTGCGCAACACACAAGCGGGAGATAAGGCTCCATACAGCGTCACCACAACCGAAAGCCTTGAGATTGTTCGCTGACGATCGGACTAGAACAACGCGGGGAGATCTCGGATGAATTTCAGAAGCTGGTTGCGGAGCTCCGTGATCCTGATCGTTCTCATGATCGGGATACTTCTCTTGGGCGCTTCCGTAGGCGCTAACGTGGGTCCGATCGAACTGGGTCTGTGGTTTGTCCTCTTGGTGATAGGGCTCATCCTCTGTTCCTTTGGATCACGACGAAAGACCGGTTCGTAGAATCCCCGGAACACCCTGGGCGCCCGTGACCAAGCTACGATCAGTGAGGCAAGAGGTCAACCCGGGAGGTTCCACGTGCGTCGTTCGCTGCTGATCGTTCCAGCGTTGGTATCTGTTTCCGTGCTCGGCGTCGGTTCACCAAGTTCCGCGGCCGCTGGACCATGGGAACGTTGCGGGATCGTGCAGACGAGTTTCATCGCGTTCTACAACGTAAAAGCCAAGCATGTGAGTTGCCGGTCGGCCGCGAAGGTGGCACGGAAGTGGAACCGAAGGGTGCTGAAGAACAAATGCAAGTACAAGTCGTGCACTTCCTTCGGATACAGCTGCGTTGCCACCGATATCAAGCAGACTCAGTACTACACGAGCTACAAAGTGAAGTGTCAACGCGGTTCAAGGCACGTTGTCTGGAAGATTTCCCTCGACTAAGAGGGTCCCGATGCCCCTCGATCACCGCGTGAATTGTTGCGTCCCAAGAGTTCGTGATCTCGCCCGCTAAACTGGGGACACGATTGATACTTCTACGGGTTTTGTCGTATCCATAGAAGATCCGAATAAAGATTGCCAACAACGACCGCAATGACGGCGTTGGCCTAATGATCAAAGTTCGATCAAGTGAGGTCAGTGTGTCGTCAAAGCCCGAGAGAATAATTTCGTCGTTGGCAGGTCTTTTCGCAATCGTTACGTCTCTGGTCCGACTGTTGTCCTGAGGTCAATGGAACGGGTCCCGTTGTCTGATCCGAGCGCTGACCTAGGATCGCTTTGATGCCATCGTCGATCCGGTTCATACGTCTTCGAGATCTACTTGGGGGCAACCCAAGCGAATGGACTGAATCGCATCTTGAGGGCTTGGTGAAGTCGGGGTCAGCGTAGAGTTCGTACAGAAAACCGGTCTAAAGGGATTGGCCCCTTGGGACTAACTCCTTGTCGTTGGTTAGCTCGCGGTGCTGCCGGAGGCCATTATCGTGGCAGATCTAAAGCGGCTTCTATTGCTGTGACTACGCGCCTTGTGGTCGCGTGATCTAGCTCTGAGACGGTGATGTGTCCGCACTGTTTTCCCACACGGTCAAGGGAAACGTGGAGTGCCTTGCCTTGTTCTATGGCGAGGTCAATCGTTCCGTCTCGCTTCTGAAAGATGCCGGCGACGTAGCCTGCTTCGCGGTGGTGTAGCCCCAGGCCTTGCCATCCCGCGTAACACTTGGTGATCCAGTTTTCGGGGCTTTCGCAACGGTTGGTGATTGTCTTTCTGATTTCCAAAGCTAGACCGGGCTCTTCAAAGTGTTGTTCGGCGAAGAGTTCGATGTCTTGTTCTTCTGTCACGTCGGAAGGATTCATCTGCCTAATGGTAACATCAACTATGCCCGTTAGCCTTGATTGGTTCGTGTTTCCACTTGCTGTTGATTTCGTTAACTCGCGGATAGAGACTCCCGCGGGCGTTATTGATCTGTTGGAGTCTCAGGAGGATGCCTCGGCATGGGCCGAAGCGGTGGACGACAAAGCACTAACGGCAACCGCGGTAATAGCCGACCTCTCGGAGGCAAGTCACTACCGAGACGAGATACGTGAGCTCTTGGAACCAGTCGTCGGTAAAAGGCACTGGTCCGCGCGGCAGGTCAAATTCCTAAATGAGCACGCCACGAACTTCCGACCGTACCTTGAATGGAACGACGGAACAACGTGCCGTGTTGTCGACGACTCGAATCTAGAGACATTCAAAGGGGAAATCGCGACCAGCGTCCTTCAAATCGCTGGCGACAGCAAAGAGAAACTGAAAATGTGCTCCGCCCCGCGATGCGGCGGATTCTTTATGGCACACGACACTCGTCAGCGTTGGTGTACCCCAACCTGCGGAAACAGAGCACGCGTCGCACGTCATGCAAATAGAACCAAACAGCTAAGTCAAAGGAAAAACAAATGACCCGTCAGATTGATGTATTCAAGGCCACGATTAGCCCTCAAGATGCGGACCGAATCCTTGAGATTCGCGAACGAGCGCTTGTCGCATTCCAACGAGTTAACCCAGAGCTAGAGCGGGCGCTGTTGGTTCGACTCGACGAAACTACGTGGCTAGATATTCTCGAGTGGGAAAGTCCGGTCGACCTAGCGGACCCCAGCCGAGCCGTTAGCGACGAAGCAATCGAAGAGATGCATCGACTTGCCGGAGTTCCCTCTGAACATCACCACGGCGAACTCGTCAGCACGATCACTTTCTAAGGGCATCATCTCTCGCTAACCCGATATTCCGCTTTCGCCCAGGGCGAGTTTGGTCAAGGTAGGGCCCCGTCACACAAACGGTCGTTTGTGAGACGGGCTAGCGCGGCTGGCAATTGAGGGGTGAAATGGTGTTCACAACCCGTGTGTTAAATCAATGTCTTCGGAAGCGTCTGGACCAGGGTTTGTGAGACGCTCACTGCATGAGCAACCTCATCGGCTACGCACGTGTTTCAACCGTTCAGCAAAATCCCGAGCTGCAGCTCGATGCTTTGCGAAAAGCTGGTTGCGAGAGGATCTATACCGACCAGGCGAGTGGCACCCTCGCGGAACGTCCTGAACTTCGACGAGTTCTCGATCATCTCCGGGCGGGCGACACCCTGGTTGTTTGGAAGCTCGATCGACTTGGCCGGAGTCTCAGGCACCTGATTGACACTGTGCGAAGTCTCGACGAGAAAGGTGTCGGGCTGTGCAGCCTCCACGAATCCCTTGACACCACCACCTCTGGGGGTCGTTTGGTCTTTCACGTCTTTGGAGCTCTGGCGGAGTTCGAGCGCGAGTTGATTGCCGAGCGAACCCATGCGGGCCTAGCGGCTGCTCGGGCTAGAGGACGAAAAGGCGGCAGACCGTCAGTGATGACCGAAGAAAAGATTGCTTTGGCCAAGCAGATGTACGACTCACGCGATCACACTGTCGCGGCCATCGCAAAGGTTCTTGGCGTGAGCCGAGCCACGATCTATCGTTCCCTGAAAACACAACCGTGACCGAGGCACTTGCACCGCACCGGTCTGTTCACGACCGCAATCCGGACTTCCCTGGATTTCCGTCAGCGCTATCCGACGAGGAGCTAGCCGGCGCTTTTCTCATTGACGATTTTGACGCCCGATTGATTGCGAACCGTAGGCGCAATTCAAATCGCCTCGGCTTCGCGATTCAGCTTGGAACCGTCCGTCTACTCGGACGGTTCTTGCAAGATCCAGCTGAAGTTCCGGGCGAGGTGGTGCAGTTCGTGCCCAGCTGTGATCCACGGCAGCGAACGCACGG
>CAZPZK010000125.1:0-7949 GCA_964591095.1 uncultured Moraxellaceae bacterium
CAGCGCAAGGGCCGTTGCGGTCGTATCGCACCCGGTATCTGCATCCGGTTGTATAGTGAAGAAGACTTCCTGGGCCGCCCGGAGTTCACCGAGCCGGAAATCCGCCGCACCCACCTCGCGTCGGTCATCCTGCAAATGCATTCCCTGGGGCTGGGCGACATCAGCAACTTCCCCTTTGTGGAGCCGCCGGACAGCCGTTTCATCAATGACGGCGTGCGGGTGCTGGAAGAACTGGGCGCGCTGGATGAAGAGCATCAGCTGACCAATCTGGGCCGCCAGCTCAGCCGTTTCCCGCTGGACCCGCGTCTGGCGCGGATGATCATCGCCGGGGCGCACAACGGCTGTCTGGATGAAATGCTGATCATCGTCAGCGCCATCAGCGTGCAGGACCCGCGCGAGCGTCCGCCGGAAAAACAGACGCAGGCCGACCAGAAACATGCCTTGTTCCGTGAGCCGGACTCCGACTTCCTGTTCTACGTGAAACTGTGGCGCACGTTTGAGGAGGTGCGTGGCGATCTCAGTGAAAACCAGCGCCGCCAATGGGCGAAGACGCATTTCATTTCCTGGCTGCGCATGCGGGAATGGAAGGAAACGCATCATCAGCTGCTGATCGTCTGCAAGGAGTTCAATCTGACCCGTAACAGCGAACCGGCGAATTACGAAACCGTTCACCGCGCCTTGCTGTCCGGCCTGCTGGCGCAGATTGCGCACAAGGGTGATGACCGTGAGTTTATCGCCGCCCGCAACCAGAAGGCGAAGATCTTCCCTGGTTCCATCCTGCACAAGAAATCGCCGCCATGGGTGATGGCCTCGGAAGTGGTGGAAACCAGTCAGGTCTACCTGCGCACCGTCGCCAAGGTGGAGCCGGAGTGGATTGAGCAGGAAGGCAAGCACCTGCTGAAGCATCATGTCTTCGAGCCGCACTGGGAAAAGGGGCAAGGTCGGGTGATGGCTTACGAGCAGCTGTCGCTGTTCGGGCTGATCGTCAATCCGAAGCGCAAGCTGAGCTACGAGAAGGTGAATCCGGTCGAGGCGCGGGAAATCTTCATTCGCAGCGCGCTGGTGGAAGGCGACATCAACCTGAAGGCGGCTTTCCTCAAGCACAACCGGCAACTGGTGGATGACATCACCCGCGTCGAGGACAAGGTGCGGCGGCGTGACCTGCTGGTGGATGACGAAGTGCTCTATGCCTTTTATGACCGGCTGGTGCCGCCGACCATCGCCAATGCCCGCGCTTTTGACGGTTGGCGGCATGACGAGGAGCGCAAGCATCCCGAAATCCTGTTCCTGAAACCGGAAGACCTGTTGACCGGCGACAGCCTGCCCGCAATTGATGAATACCCCGACCAGCTGGACATCAGCGGCTTGAGCTTACCGTTGAGCTATCGTTTCGATCCCAGCGCGGAAGATGACGGGGCGACCGTCAGCGTGCCGTACACGGTGTTGCCGCAGATTTCGGCGGCCACCTTGTCGTGGTTGGTGCCAGGGCTGTTGGCCGACAAGGTGGAAGCGTTGCTCAAAGCTTTGCCGAAAGCCTTGCGGCGGCAACTGGTGCCGGTGCCCGATACCGTGAAGTGGGTGCTGGAAAAGCTGGAAGGCAGGGAGCATTCGGCCGCGCTGGAAAGCGTGCTCAGCCAGATCCTGATGCAGAAGAGCGTGCGGGTGACCCCGGAAGACTGGCGGGAGGCGTTGCAACAGCTTCCCCTGTACTGCCGCTTCAACCTGCGCGTGGTCGATGAAAAAGGCAAGACCCTGGCGACCGGGCGCGATCTGGAGGAACTGCGCATCAAGTTTGCCGGGCAGAAAGTGACCGTGCAGCCGGTCACGGACGCGCTGATGACGACTTTTCCCGAATGCATTCCGCCGGTCATGGAAAAAAAGGTGGCGGGGCTGCCGTCGCGCAGTTACGCGGCGCTGGTGGCGGGGGAGAAAGGCGTCAGCCTGCAATACCTGAGCAGCGAGGCCGAGGCGCGGCGCGAGCACCATCATGGCATGCTCTGGCTCTGCAAGCACCAGTGCGCGGCGGAGCTGAAGCAGATCAAGAAATACATCACCCCGGCGCTGACGCTGGATTATTCGGCCTTTGGTAACAAGCAGCAATTGGAAGAACAGGCGGTCAACGCGGTGTTCCGCACGGTATGCACCCCGTCGCCAGCCTATACCCTCGCCGCCTACGATGCCTGGCTGGCCGGACTGCGGCCGCGCCTGCTGAGCGAAGCGGCAAGGCTGGTGCAGCAACTGGCGGATATCTACAAGGCGTGGCGGGAAGTGCAGAAGGAATTGCAGGCGGTGCGGCAGGCGGTTTTTGCCTCCGCCGTCGAGGACATCAAGGGGCAACTGGAGGCGCTGCATCCGGCGACTTTCGCGGCGGAAGTGCCTTATCCGCGCTGGCAGGAATATGCCCGTTACCTGAAAGCCGTTCAGTTGCGGTTGCAGCGGTTGCCGAATAACCTGCTGCGCGACACCCAGGGCACGCAGGACATCCAACGACGCTGGAAGGCGCTGCAACAGAAGCGTACCGACCGCATCGCCCGCGGCCTGCCGCTGGAGCCGGTGGAAGAATACCGCTGGTTGCTGGAGGAATACCGCATCTCGTTGTTCTCACAGCCGATGAAGACCGCAGTACCGGTTTCCGCGCAGCGTCTGGACAAGATGTGGTCGGAACTCTGAACATCCGTCGCGCCGTTTGTCCGACAAAGCCCTTGCCAGCCTGACAGCTTTGAGGCAAATTGTTACACTTTTGCGGATGGCCGTACCCCGGCCTCCCGTCCCGCCTGCCTGCGACCGGTTGACAATCGCCGCGCCGCCCCAAATCGCCACCCGCGAGGAGTTGATGGATGAAGAAGGTCCTGATCAGTGGAACCGGTCTGTTCACCCCGAGTGAAAGCATCAGCAACGAAGAGCTGGTGGAATCGCTGAATGCCTATGCCGAACGCTTCAACAGCCGCAACGCCGAGGCCATCGAGCGGGGCGAGTTGCAGCCGGTAAAAGGCTCCACGCCGGAATTCATTGAAAAGGCCTCGGGCATCAAGTCCCGCTTCGTCATCAACAAGTCCGGCGTGCTGGACCCCGAGCGCATGTACCCGATCATCGCCGAACGTGGTGATGACGAACAATCGCTGCAATGCGAGATGGCGGTCAAGGCCATTGCCGGCGCGCTGGAACAGTCCGGCAAGACGGCGGCGGATATCGACATGATCATTGTCGCCTGTTCGAACATGCAGCGTCCGTATCCGGCGATGTCAATCGAGATCCAGAATGCCATTGGCGCCAAGGGTTTTGCCTTTGACATGAACGTAGCCTGTTCCTCCGCCACCTTCGGCCTGCAAACCGCCGCCGACGCCATCCGCAGTGGCTCCGCGAAGTGCGTGCTGATGGTGAACCCGGAAATCTGTTCCGGCCACCTGGAATGGCGCGACCGCGATTGCCACTTCATTTTCGGCGATGTCTGCACCGCCGTGATCCTGGAGCAGGCCGAGACCTGCACCAATCCCGAAGCCTGGGAGATTGTCGGCACCAAGCTGCAAACCCAGTTCAGCAACAACATCCGCAACAATTTCGGTTTCCTGAACCGTTGCGATGAGGAAGGCGTGGGCAAGCGCGACAAGCTGTTCCGTCAGGAAGGCCGCAAGGTGTTCAAGGAAGTCTGTCCGATGGTGGCCGAGCAAATCACCCAGCATCTGGGCGAACTGAACCTTCAGGCGGCCGAGCTGAAGCGGATGTGGCTGCACCAGGCCAACAGCAGCATGAACGCGCTGATCGCCCGCAAGGTGCTGGATCGTGATCCGACGGTGGAAGAAGCGCCGATCATTCTCGACCGCTACGCCAATACCAGCTCCGCCGGCTCGATCATTGCCTTCCACTTGCATCGCGATCAACTGGCCGGGGGCGATCTGGGCGTGATTTGTTCGTTTGGCGCGGGGTATTCGATTGGCAGCGTGATTGTCCGCAAGGCCGGTTGAACGCCCGTCGCGACTTCGGTCCGGGCGCTTCCTTAAAAGCCGGTCATCCTGATCGGCTTTTTCCATTCAGGGCGAATCTTCTCCGGGCATGCCGCCGACAGGTTCCGCCGGTTTGTAATCCTTGAAGTCCGGACGATCCAGCCACTCTTGAGGCACGCTGCTTTCCTCATCCTCCGCCGTGACCTTCACATTCTTGCCATAGCGCATTTCTCCTTCAAAGGAGAGGCTCTTCAGGCTGAGTTCGACCGATTCCGACTTGCGGATGATACGGATCTTGGCCGGGAAATTGCGCTGCTCCGGCGCCAGCCAGATGTCCACTTCAAACGGCGTGCTGTCGCGGCTCTTGCCTTGCACATGCAGCGTCTTGAGCGGCCCGCCGGGCAATTTGAGCATCTCCTCGCCACTCAGCGTCAAGTCCACCATCGAGAAGCTGGCGCCGGTCGTGAAATAGAGGGTCATCGGTTCGCCGGTGAAACTGACCGCCACCTGATAGGCCATGCTCAGATGGTCGTACATGTTCTCGGTGATGCGGACGGTGCGCGGGCGGTCCGGCTTGCCCTAACTCAAGGTGCCGGTCGCATAATCAAAGTCGGCAAAACGCAGCAGCTTCTTGTTCATGCTCAGCCGGTAGTTGGCGGGTTTGAGGGTGCCGTCGGGCGTGATCTCGCCCTCGGTGGCCATGCGGAATTTGAAGCCGACGAAGGAACTGGTGTTCTCGATGCTGTACTGATAGCCCTCCATGCGCCAGACATGCTGGACGTTGGCGCGAATGCCCTCGACGGATGTGCGGTAGATGGCCACCAGTTCAGCGGGGAATGCCGGTGGCGGCTCCGCTTTGGGCGCGGGCAACGGAGGTGGCACGGGGCGCGCGGGAGCAGGCGCCGCGACGGAAGGGGCTTCCGCCACTGTCGTGACCGGGGTGTCGGACGATGGGGCAGGCGTCTCGGCGGCAGGGGAGTCAGGGACAGTGGATGTGACCGGCTTGGGCGTGGCCTGGGCGGCGACACGCGGCTTCGGTTTCGGTTTGGGTGGGGGAAGGGCGGCCGCGGGAGGCGGCGCGGGCTGTTCGAAACTGAGGGTGACGCGCGGTACGCCGGCTGCCGCCGCCGGACGTGGCGGCGTCTTGAGATTCAGCTTGACCTTGGGGACTTCCTTGGCTTTCTTCCGGGCCAGCACTTCATCCGGGTCATCGCGCTCCAGCAGGTCGGCGAGATTGAGCTCGCCGTCCCACATCAAGGCCAGATGCACCAGCAGCGACAGCAGCAGGGCTGTCCCCAGAGTGTGGCGCCTGAACCAGCTCAACGTCATGTCAGGCGGCTGCGACACGGGCAAAAGCCCGTTCCGCAGCGTCCAGTGTGCGCTGGATATCGGTATCGCCGTGCGCGCTGGAAATGAAGCCCGCTTCGAAGGCGGAGGGCGCGAGGTAAACGCCTTCGTCCAGCATGGCATGGAAAAACAGCCGGAAGTGATCAATATTGCAGGCCGTGGCGTCGGCATAGCTTCGGACCACGCCTTTATCGGTAAAGAAAAGGCCGAACATGGCACCCACCTGCGCGGTGGTGAACGGCACCTTCGCCGCATCCGCGCGGACCTGCAGGCCTGTGAGCAATGTTGACAGCCGGGTACTCAATTGCTCATAGAAACCGGGAGCGCTGATCAGGTCGAGCATGGCCAGACCCGCCTTCATTGCCAGCGGATTGCCGGACAGCGTGCCGGCCTGATACACCGGCCCCAGCGGCGCGATGCATTCCATGATTTCCCGCTTGCCGCCGAACGCGCCCACCGGCAGCCCCGCGCCAATGATCTTGCCCAGCGTGGTCAGATCGGGCGTGATGCCGTAATAGGCCTGCGCGCCGCCCAGCGCCACGCGGAAGCCGGTCATCACTTCATCAAAAATCAGCACAGCGCCGTAGCGCGTGCACAAGTCGCGCATGGCGTGCAGGAATTCCGGTGTGGGCGCGATCAGGTTCATGTTGCCAGCCACCGGCTCGACGATGACGCAGGCAATCTCCTCGCCCAATTCGCCGAACAGCCGGGCCAGTGCGTCATGGTCGTTGTAGGGTAGCGTCAGGGTGTGCTTGGCGAGGTCGGCGGGAACACCGGGCGACGTGGGTACGCCCAGCGTCAGCATGCCGGACCCGGCCTTGACCAGCAGCGAGTCGGCGTGGCCGTGATAGCAGCCTTCAAACTTGACCAGCTTGTCGCGGCCGGTAAACCCGCGCGCCAGGCGGATGGCGCTCATTGTGGCCTCGGTGCCGGAGCTGACCATGCGCACCATGTCCATGGACGGCAGGATCTCGCAGACGCGGTCGGCCATGGTGATTTCGGTCTCGGTGGGTGCACCGAAACTGAGGCCGTTCTCGGCCGCCAATTGTACCGCCTTGATGATGTCGGGGTGGGCATGGCCGAGAATCATCGGTCCCCAGGAGCCCACGTAGTCAATATATTGCTTGCCGTCCGCATCCCAGAGATAGGCCCCCTTGCCCTTGTTGAAGAAGATGGGGGTGCCGCCGACGCCCTTGAAAGCGCGGACGGGGGAATTCACGCCGCCGGGAATATGCTTGCAGGCGGCGGTGAAAAGTTCCTGGTTACGGCTCATGAGCGGGGCTCCTGCATTTAGGTCGGGCTTAAGCCCGACAGGGTTTGTCTGGTTGCCAACAAGTTTAGGGACGGAGCGGAGGGAGTTGTCGGGCTGAAGCCCGACCTACAACTCCGGCCCTTGGCCCGGTAGGTTCTGGAACAGGTGGCCATAAGCCTCGGCGCGCGCACGGATCGCATCCGTCGGCAGGCCGAAAATATCGGTAATCACCGCCAGGTTGTCGGCCCCGGCGGCAATCAGTTCGGGCGCATTATCAACGGTAATGCCGCCGATCGCCACTACCGGCAGACCGAAGCGGACGCGGGCGTCCGTCAGCAGTGCGGGGTCGGCCCGGCGCGCCAGCGGCTTGGTAGGCGAGGGGAACATCGCGCCAAAGGCCAGATAATCCGCGCCGTGGGCGGCGGCTTCGGCGGCGAAGATCAGCGAGTCGTGGCAGGTGGCCCCGAGAATGGCGTTGGCGCCCAGACGTTGGCGGGCTGTGCGCAGGGAGCCGTCACCACGCCCGAGATGCACGCCGTCCGCCTTGATGGCGACCGCCAGATCCACATCATCGTTGATCAGCAGCGGTACATGGTAAAAGCGGCACAACGTCGCCAGGGCGCGTGCTTCCCCCAGTCGGCGTTCGCGATCGTCGGACTTGTCGCGGTATTGTACAACCACCGCGCCGCCCCGCAGGGCCTGCTCCACGGCGGGCAGCAGGCGGTCGCCCAATCCGGTGTCGGTAATGACATAAAGGCCGCGATTCAACACGGGAATTCACTCCGCACCCGTCTGGGAATGGCCTGGCCGTCCACATGCGGCAGGTCGGCATCAATCAGCGTGGATTGCAGCCAGACTTCCGCCCGCGTCACTGCCACCGTCAACGGCAGGCCGCGCGCCAGCCCTCCGGCGATGGCCGAGGCCAGCGTACAGCCGGAGCCGTGGAATTCATGCGGCAGGCGCGGCCAGCGGCTGGTCTGCACCACGTCGCCCTGCACGGACAGCACATTCTGAATCATCTCGCCCGGTTCGTGGCCGCCCTTGAGCAGCACCGCCCCGGCGCCAAGGGCATGCAGTCGCGCCAATGCTTCGTCAAGGTTATCGCGGCCAGCCAGCCAGCGGGCCTCCAGCGAGTTGGGCGTGATCAGGGCGGAACGGGCGAACAGTGACGCCAATTCCGTCACCATGCGCGGATCAGCCAGCGAACCGCCGCTATTGGCCGCCAGCACCGGATCCAGCACCAGCGGCAGGCGGGGATGCGCCTCGCAAACCTCGCGCACCAGTGCCGCCACCTCCGGCGTGGCGAGCATCCCGCACTTGATGGCGGCAACCGGCAGGTCGGCCAAAACGGCATCGGCCTGCTTTTTCAGGAAGGCGGGATCAACCGCCTGGAAGCCATAAACGCGGCG
>CAZPZK010000126.1:0-2663 GCA_964591095.1 uncultured Moraxellaceae bacterium
GCCGGCATGATCCACCGACTTGCCGTTGCTTTCCATTTCGAGTTGGGACAGGTAGGCGGGCAGATGCTTGAGCCGACCGTCATAGGGCAGCACCGCATGGGCATCGATCCCCAGGAACGTGGCGTTCCAGACCGCGATCAGGCCCAGCAGCATCGGCAGGTTGTGTGCGGGCGGTGTTTGCAGGAAGTGCTGGTCCATGAAGTGCGCCCCGGCCAGCAGGCGGCGGAAATGGGCCATGCCGGTGCGGATGGCGACTGGCAGGCCAATGGCTGACCACAACGAAAAGCGTCCGCCTACCCACTCCCAGAACCGGATCTGGTTGGCGGCGGGAATGCCCCAGGCGCTCATGCGGTCGGGGTTGGCGGAAATACCGATGAAGTGATGGCGCAGGATACGTTCGCGGTCGGCATGCGTGTCCAGCATCCAGGTCAGGAAGAGGTTGGCATTGGCCAGGGTATCGACCGTGCTGAAGGATTTGGACGAAATCAGGAACAGTGTGGTTTCGGGATTCAGTGTTTCCAGCAGCACGGCCAGTTGCGTGCCGTCGATGGAGCTGACGAAATGGATGTCGAGATGGCCCGCCGACGCCGGCGTGAACTCGCGCAGCGCCTGTGTCGCCATCAGGGGTCCGTGGTCGGAGCCGCCGACGCCGACATTCACGACATCGGTGATCGGCTTGCCGCTGAAGCCCAGCCAGAGGCGGGCATGCAGCTTTTCGACAATCGTTTCCATGCGCGAAAGGCTGTCATGCACGTCGGGCATGACGTCGTCGCCCTCCGCCCGCGCCGACTCTCCGGCCGGTTGCCGCAGCGCGGTGTGCAAGGCGGGGCGGTTTTCGGTGGGGTTGACGGTATCGCCGCGCATCAGGGCGGTGACGGCGGCGGGCAATTGCACGGCGTTCGCCAATGCCTCCAGCGCCGCCATGACCGGCTCGTCCACGCGCTGCTTTGACAGGTCCAGCAGCAGCGGGCCGGCGCGGAAGGCGAGACGCGAGGCGCGCCCGGCGTCCCCGGCATAGTCGCGCAGGTGGCGGAACTGCATGGCGTCGGCCAGTTGCTGCAACTGGCGCCATTCGGGGAGGTCAGGGCGTGAAGGGTGCGTGGCCATGTTTCTTCATCAGGGTTGTGGGGAGCGATAACCGGAGGAGTCCCGGCGGGCTATCCTGGTCCCCGCCTGCGCCGGGCGGCAAGGTAGTGGAATGCTATCAGTTTTTGCGGCGAATAACCGCAATTTCAGGCGGGCTTTGGCGATAGCGGAGGGCGGCAGCGCCCGGGCCTCAGGCCGACTGCCTGAAAAATTGTTCCAGTTGGCGGCGCATGTCCTCATTGAGGAAGCAGGTCAGGTATTTGCCCTGGCGCTCGACCCGGATCAACCGGGCGTTGACCAGTTCTTTGACGTGATGCGAAACCGTGGGCGCGCCTACGTTCAGCTTGGTCATCAATTCGGTGAGACCGCAGCGGCACTCCTTCTCGGTGCCGGAATCGACTACGGTTTGCCGTTGTTGCAGCAACTCCAAATACATCTGCAGGCGATTGGGATTGGAAAGCGCCTTGAACGCTAGGGAAAGATCATAGGGGGTGGTCATGGCTTGCGGTCGCAGGTTAATTCGATAGCTGTAAAAGTATCATGGTTTAGGCGGCAAGGCGAGACTGGAGTTACCTTGCAAAATACGATGGAACGTTTTTTACGAACGATTGAAATATTCATCCGTCTTGGTGACAAATTGCCGGACCGAAGTAAAAGTTGCTTGTTCCAACATTGCAAAGCGATCTTTCATCAGGGGTAGCGTCGCTTGTGCCCGTGCGACATCCTCAAAGCCATAGGCGATACCGTATCGCTCCTGCTCATCCGGCATCCATTCTTCTATAGGGATATTGTCTAGCGGCATGACAATTGAGCGGCATCCGCAAAGCGCGGCATAGCATGAATATAATGTATGCGTGTCATAGCAAATAAATTCTTCGCACTGATTGAATATACGAGCCGTATCTTCATGACTCAAGTCATCAATCATGATGTCGCCACGGGCACCGTGGTCAATGCTTGTCACGCGCCCCTCGCCCTTACGTACCATAAAGCAGGTGCCCGAGCGATGGCCGAAATTAGTTTGCCGGTAAATGTCCGTCATTAAATAAATAACCTGCAATTGGTTATCCGGGAATTTATTATAATCAGGATCGTCAAAAGCCTTGTTGAAAAAAAAGATCAAGTCATTCGGGCCAAATTCCGTCTTGCCAGTGTGGTATCCGGGTTTTTGCATTAACCATCTCACGACATTCCTGGCATTTAGCGGGTTGCCACTGATGACCTCAGGGTAAATAACAGTTGCATCATCCAAGTCTTTTTCACATGCTATCGGGGTATTGAACGATGGATGGGTTAAAAAGTCATAATTACGAAGAATTTTACGGTATGCATAGGACTCCTTAACTTGGGTAATCAGGCTTTTTCCTGCCTTTGTCGGCATTTTATAAGGCCAAATTCGGGCATGGTGGCCCAGCCGATTCAATACATCGCAGAGCCGATGAAGCGCGATGTTACCTCCAGACATTTCATCGTAAGAAAAGGCATAAATAACAAATTTTCTCTGCTTGTCAGGATTTTCGATATGCAGGTTCATGCCAGCGCTCTGGTTGGGTTTAATGAGCATTTGTTTTCGGTGT
>CAZPZK010000126.1:2673-5487 GCA_964591095.1 uncultured Moraxellaceae bacterium
CTTCCGAGTCCTGCGCGGGTCCGGGGATCAGGACGCCGCGCCGTGATGCCCCGGCAGCGCCGCCATGAACGCCTGCGGGTCCGCCGGAGTCACCACCACCACCTGATCCGGCAAGTGAAGGATGACCGCCTTGAGCGGGTCAGTGGCATAAAGCCGGAAGGCGCCCAGCCCGGTATTGCGGTAAGTCCCGGTAAAGGCAAAGATTCCGCCGTTGCCAAAGGTGCGCCGGGCATCCAGCAAGGCGGCAGGACGGTTTTCCACCCGCAGCGGCTGATGGAGGGGAATGCGGGTTTCCGTGCTGAGCCGCTGGATGACCAGCGTGTCGCCGTCAATCCGGAAGCCCCGCACCATATACCAGGCGCAGAGGCCCCAGACGGCGAGCGGCAGCCCGGCCATCAGGCGGGTGGACTCATGGTTGCTCAGGCCCAACATCAGGGCCAGGAGGACGACGGTGCCGGCGGCGGTCATCACTTTCAGCAAGGCGGGCCAGGGGGCGGCGGCAAAATACATGGCGGGAATTCGTGGTGATGGCAGGGTGCGGAAACATAGCACACTGGCGGTGGCCGGAACATGCGGTCCGCAAACAAGAACCCCCGCCGGTGGGCGGGGGTATTCTCGATCTGCACGACTCCGGGATAAGGAGAACGTCAGTTGCCTCCAGCGGCGATAAAGTTGCTGATGGCGGCATAGAATTCCATTTCGTCGAAGGTATCCGGGCCGAGGCCGGTGACATCCAGATGGTCCTGGCTGATCTTGCCGTCATGCGACGTCATCTGCACCGAGCTCGGGGCGTTGACATTGGCGACATAGCCCGTTGAAGACACGCTGTAGAGGTTGTCCAGCGGATTCCAGCATCCGTACCAGGCGCATTTCCAGTCGTCCTCGTTGTAACCCAGACGAGTACCGATCTGTTGCGAGTTGATACCGACCAGGCCGTCATCATCCATGTCATAGGTGGAGCCGTCGCCGGCGCCTGCCGCGCCATCGTTGTCACAGTCATCGACGCAGTAGCCGTCGCCATCGGCATTGAAGCCGATGATCGCGCCCAGCGCGCTCAGCAGCGGCATCAGGTTGCCGTCATCCTGAGCGGTGATCAGCGAGCTGATGCGTCCTGCGATGGCGGTGCCGTTGCTGCTGGTCAGGTTGTAGTTCTGGCTGAAGACCTTGGCGCCGGTGGTCTTGCCGTCATTGGGATCATAGTCGCCGTAAACCAGTTGCAGTCCGCCGTCGATGATGCTGTTGCGGGCATTCTGTCCCGAGAGCGAGTTGACCGAGTCGTAAAGGAAATCCGCGAGATTGGCGATGAGTACGCCGCAGGGATCGTTGGCGGGATTGCCGTCCCAGGGCAGGTTCCAGCAGAACTGGTCGCCGTTGCGGGCATATTTGTCGAGGATCTTCTTGGCGTAGGGGCTGCCGCGATGCGGGGACGACAGGCTGATCAGGTCCTTGACCACCACATAGCCCTTGCGCGCCTTGAGCACATGGGCGGCCTTGCGGATGTCAAAACCACCCTGCGAGTGACCGACCAGATTGATGTACTGGGTGCCGACTGCCGCCATGTAGCTTTCGACCTGATCGGCGAGCTGGGTGCCGCGCAATTCGGAGGTGCCGAGCGAGGTCACCTGGAAGGCTTCCGCCTTCTGGTCGCCGGGAACCCAGTCATTGCAGCCGTTGATTTCCAGGAAGGAACAGCCGTCGAGCGCAAAGGTGCCCCATTCATCACCGAAATAGTCGATGCCGATAATGGAGTCCCAGCCGGCCATGCCGTGGGCGAGAACAACGGGGTATTTGGTTTTGGCAGCTTCTTCGGCTGCCGCCTGCTGGGCGCCTATCCCCAACGTAAGCATGGCGGTGGCAGCGATGGCTGCCAGTTTCTTGAAGTTCATGTGCCGGCCCTTTTTCTTTATAGGTTTAGTGCGGCAACACGTCGGACGGATAAATGTCGTCTGTCGAGGCATGCTCAGCCCCTGAGGCGGCCCGACTATCCCGGAGGGACTCGCGGCTTTCCGTCCCACGATTGCTCGTGGTTTGGCGTGTTGTATCGGATCCTGACAAACGGCATTCCCTGTTGGGGCCTCTAAAAAGTGAGACCTTGCTCTCAATTATGTGCAAGAACAAAAAACATGCAAGTACCGTTTGTCTTCTAATTAAACCGCTCGCAACTGTACGCTTCATCGCCTATGCGGGCATAATCGGCTGATAAGAATACGGTGAAAGCCGAGGAGCGCCGGTCCGTGAAAAAACGTCTGGGGGTGGTGATCAGTCTGACGCTGATGGCGTTCAGCATGGGGGTGTTGCTGTACCTGGCATTGCGCGAGCCGGCGGCCGGACCGGGAGCGGCGCCTGAGACGCCCGCGGCGGCGCAGGTCCGCATTGCCGCGCCCATCTTTACTACCGGACCGCTCAGTCAATTGCCGCCGGAAGACCAGCAACTGGCCAAGGTGCTGCAGGACCGGTTTGGCGGCCGTCTGGAGCAACCGTACTGGCGCATCCGCGTAATTGAAACGCTGATTCGTTACCTGCAGAAAAGATACCCCGGCGACTGGAGAATGCGGCTCCAGGACTTGCTGCGGCGGATATTCCCGGATCAGGCGGATGCCCTGCTGCGCACCCTTGAGGCCTATGATGGCTACAATGCCTGGCTGGAGAGCGTTCACGGCCGGGTATTCAACAGTGTCGAGGAGCGGCGCAAGTATGCCGAGGAGGTCGTGGCCAAGTTCTGGACGGCGATGGGCGGAGATGCGGCCGAGCTCGCCAGCAGCGACGACGAGGCACCCACCGCCCACTGACAAGTTTCTTGTATATTTTGAGCTT
>CAZPZK010000126.1:5497-6489 GCA_964591095.1 uncultured Moraxellaceae bacterium
GTATTCAACAGTGTCGAGGAGCGGCGCAAGGCGATCTGGGACCAACGCGTGAAGTTCTTTGGCAAGGATGCCGAACTGATCTGGGCGCAGGACCTGAAACAGGAAAAAGTGGCGGACGCGCTGCGCAAGCTCGACACCTCGGGCTTGCCGCTGGCGGCCAAGGTGGATGGCTATGTCAAAACGCTGGCGGGCGTATACGGCACAAGCGCGCTGGATCCGGCGCAATCGCATCCGGTGCAGTTGATGGAGGGATTCCTGACCCTGAAGTCCGTGCAGTCCGACCTGCAGGGCATGAGCCGGGACCAGCAGCGGCAGACGCTGCGTGACTTGCGTTCCTCGCTGGGCTTGAAGGATGACGCCATCCAGCGCCTGGAAGAGCTGGATGACAAGCGCGCCCAGCGCTACAGCGCGGGAGAAACCTACATGGCCCAGCGCAAGGCGCTGGAGCAGCAACTCAAGGGCGACGCCTTGCAATTGCAGGTGACGGCCTTGCAGAACCGGTTGTTTGGCGAGGAAGAGGCGCAGTTCATCCGCAACGAAGAGGCAGCGGGCTATTTCCGCTACAAGGAGAAGCAGGTGATCGGCGTCAATTGACGCCGCCGTCGGGAGTCGGCGGCAGCCGGCTTATTTCAGGCGTTGGCCGTGGCTGTCCTCGACATGGATGGTTAGCGGAATGCCGGCCTGGACGCTTTGCGACACGGTGCAGAAATCTTCAAACTGTCCCAGCACCCGTTCGAGGTGCTCGATCTCCGCCGCCGGGCGCCCCAGGTTGAGGACGGCTTCCATCCCGGTCACGCGCAGGCGGTTTTGTTCATTGCGCCCGACGGTGCAGTTGACCACGGTTTCCATCCGGCCCGCATCCTGCCGGAATTTGCGCAGGGCGAAGACCAGGCTGGCGGAAAGGCAGTTGGCGACGGCGGCCGCCAGCAGGTGCTCCGGGGACGGACCGGCATCCTGCCCGAGTGGCGAGGGCAGGTCGGCCAGCAACGGCT
>CAZPZK010000126.1:6499-7899 GCA_964591095.1 uncultured Moraxellaceae bacterium
GCGCCAAAATCGATCGTGAAGCGATAGTCCTGCTCGCGGATGATGCGGATGCTCAGCGGCTCACTCATGATGGGGTATCCGTTCAGGGGGTGGGGGGCGGAGGCGGGGTTTCCTCCGCCTGCGCGTGGCGCTTGCCGACCAGTCCCCAGGTGGCCATGTTCAGCCAGGAGCGGTTTTCGTTTTGCGGACCCAGATCCACCTTGGGTCGGCCGCGGCTGTCGATATATTCCGGATAGTTCTTTTGCAGCACCGCCAATGTCGAGCTTGCCAGATCCGTCATCTTCAACTTGTTGTAGCTGAAGGCGGACATGGCGAGGGCTTCCGGGATCTGCGGCGTTTGCGGATAGTTCTCGATCACCCAGCGGCAGCGGTTGAGCACGCTGACCCAGGCGCCGCGCTTGAGATAGAAGCGCGCGGCGTGCATCTCTCCCTCGGCAAAGCTGTTGCGCAGGTCAATCAGGCGCTGACGGGCGTCCGGCGCATAGGGGCTGTCCGGGAAGCGGGTGAGCAGTGTCTGGAACTGGTCGAAAGCCTTGCGGGCATTGCTCTGGTCGCGATGGTCCTCATCCTGGCCGAAGGCGGAAAGCAGGGTGTCGTGTCCGGCCTGGAAATGGGCGAGGCCCTTGAGGTAGTAGACATAGTCCAGTTGGGCGTGCTGGGGGTGCAGACGGATGAAACGGTCGGAGGCGGACAGCGCACCGGCAAAATCGGAGTGTTTGAGGCGGGCGTAGATCAGCTCAAGCTGGGCCTGCTCGGTATAGGCGCCCACGGGGTAATGCGACTCCAGAGCCTCCAGGTGCTTGGTCGCGGTTTCGAAGTTGCCGTATTTCAGGGATTTTTGCGCGGCGTCGTAATATGCTTTTTCGGTCAGTGACTGGGTTTTTTCCGGGGCATGGCTACAGGCAGCCAGCAGGACGGCCAGTGCGAGGGTGGCAAACCGACGCATAATCTCTCTCAAAAGGGGGTAGAATTGCGCCTATTTAAGCACTTTATCCCCCGGCGCGCCAAACATGTCTACAGAAACCCAACATAGCCAGATCCTGGAATCCCGCGTGCCTGACGATCTGGCCGGCCTTCGCCTGGATCAGGTTGCCGCCAGCCTGTTCGGCGAGTTCTCCCGCGAGCGGCTCAAGTCCTGGATTCAGGACGGTCACCTGACCGTTGGCGGCAAGACCGGCCGCCCCAAGGACCGCCTGGCGGGTGGCGAGGACCTGCGGCTGGCCGTGGTGCTCTCGGTTGAAACCACGGCCCGACCGCAGGAAATTCCCCTGAACATCCTTTATGAGGACGACCATCTGCTGGTGTTGGACAAGCCCGCCGGGCTGGTGGTCCATCCCGGCGCGGGCAATCCCGACGGCACCTTGCTCAAGGCCTTGCTGGCGCATTGCCCCGACCTGCAG
>CAZPZK010000127.1:0-7888 GCA_964591095.1 uncultured Moraxellaceae bacterium
TTTCGGCGGCGGTCTTGAGGTTGGCGCTGGCGTCAACAATGGTGGGCGACTTGCCGCCCAGCTCCAGCGTGACGCTGGTGAGATGCTTGGCCGCCGCCGCCATCACCACCTTGCCCACCAGCGGCGAACCGGTGAAGAAGATATGGTCGAAGGGCTGGTCCAGCAGCACCTGCGCGGTGGGCAGGCTGCCCTCGAACAGCGCCACCTCGTTCTCGGGGAAGATGTCGCGGATGATCTCGGCCATCACCCTCGACACCGAAGGCATCATTTCCGAGGGCTTGATGATGGCGGTGTTGCCCGCCGCCAGCGCCGACACCAGCGGCCCGAAGCACAGGTTCAGCGGATAGTTCCACGGCGCGATGATCAGCACCCGGCCGCGCGGCTGGTACTGCACCCAGGCCTTGGTCATCACCATCAGGCTGGTCGGCCACACCCGGCTGGGCTTCATCCAGCGCTTGACCCGGCCGATAGCGTGGCGCATCTCATCCAGCACCGGCATCAGCTCGGTGACATCGACCTCGGCCTCCGGCTTGCGGTAATCCTTGGCGAAGGCGGCATAGAAATCCTCGCGCCGCGCCAGCATGGCGTCGCGCAGGCGCTTGATGCGCTCGATGCGCTCCTCGGCGGTGGAATGCCGCCAGCGCAGGGCGGTGGCCTGTTGCGACGCGAA
The DNA here is from genome assembly GCA_964591095.1 of uncultured Moraxellaceae bacterium. Classification (GTDB taxonomy): domain Bacteria; phylum Pseudomonadota; class Gammaproteobacteria; order Pseudomonadales; family Moraxellaceae; genus Fluviicoccus. The sequence continues at coordinate 671 of CAZPZK010000127.1, forward strand.
GACCGCGCGCATCCGGTCGGGATCGGCCTCGACAAAGGGGGACATCGGGGTGGCGGTGGTCATGTTCTTGTTCTCGGCGAAAGGGGGAGAGGATTGGACTATAGTGCCACAAATCATGGGGGTTGGAAGGGGTTGATCCATCGGAGCGAGGGCGGGCGGCTGGCAACCCCGCCTTCTCCAACTAGACTGAAACCCAAGCCCTCCAAAAACGATCACACTTCATGGATTCCGCCCCGCCCCTGCCCGATTACCGCCAACGCCAGATGCGCCGCTTCCGCCGTATCCTGATCGGCTACTTCGGACGGCTGGACCCGGCGGCGCTGGAAGGCATTGTCCGCGTCTGCGAATGGCGCGAGCTGGAAGGCGGGGAAGTCCTCTTCGAGCAGGGCGATCCCGGCGATGCGGCCTACTTCCTGATTGCCGGCCGCCTGCGCGCGCAACGCCACGCCGCCGACGGCGTCACCCGGCCGCTGGGCGACATCCGCCCCGGTGAAACCGTGGGCGAAGTGGCGGTGCTGTCGGACGACGTGCGCGGCGCCACCGTGCTCGCCGCCCGCGACAGCGTGGTGGTGCGCCTGCCCACCGAACACCTGCGCGCCTGGTTCCTGCAATACCCGCAACTGCTGCTGAAGACGGCGCAACTGATCATTGCCCGCGGCCGCCACGACCCCGGCCACCGCCGCGTGGAACATATCCGCAACCTCACCCTGCTGCCGCTGTCGCCGCAACTGGACACCACCCGCTTCCGCATCGAACTGGAAGCCGCGCTGCAAACCGTGGGCACCGTGAAGGTGATCGGCTCGCTGGACGTGGACCGGGCGCTGGGCGAACCGGGCATCTGCCAGGTAGGCCGCGACCAGCCCGACCGCTACCGGCAGTTGAGCGCCTGGCTGGACTCGCTGGAAAACCGCTTCGACCATATCCTCTACCTGGCCAACCCCGCCGACGATGCCTGGACCCAGCGCTGCCTGCGCCAGGCCGACCGTATCGTGCTGCTGGCCGACGCCGATACCAGCGCCGTGCCCCCCCCGTTTGAAAAGACCGTGATGCAGGCCCCCGCCGCCCGCGCCCAGACCGACACCCTGCTGGTGCTGTGGCACGACGAGAACACCCTGATCCCGCAGGGCACCGGCTGGTGGCTGGACCATCGCCCCTGGGTGCGCGAGGTGGTGCATGTGCGCCGCAACACCCCGCGCCACCTGCAGCGGCTGGCGCGCATCGCCACCGGCAACGCCATCGGCCTGGTGCTGGGCAGCGGTGGCGCGCGCGGTCTGGCGGCCATCGGCATCATCCAGGCGCTGGAAGAAGCCGGCATCCCCATCGACCGCGTCGGCGGCACCAGCATCGGCGCGATCATGGCGGCGGGCGTGGCGCTGGACCATCCGGTGGAGCGGCTGGCCGACAAGGTGAAGCACTCCTTCCGCCAGAACCCCACCCATGTCAACGACCTCAGCCCCCTGCCCATCCTCTCCATCTATCAGGGCAAGCGCCTCAACGCGCTGCTGCAATCGGTGTTTCCGGACACGCTCAACATCGAGGACCTGTGGATCAACTTCTTCTGCATCACCAGCGACATGGCCCGCAACGGCGAGGTGGTGCACACGCGCGGCCCGCTGTGGAAGGCGATCCGCGCCTCGGCCTCGCTGCCCGGCATCTTCCCGCTGGTGCGGCTGGGCGACGGCCTGCATGTGGACGGCGCCTTCCTCAACTCCTTGCCGGTGGATGTGATGGCCGACCTGGGGGCGAAGAAGATCCTGGCGGTGGACTTTTCCTGGCTGCCCCCGGTCACCCCGGATTTTGACGACGTACCGGGACCGCTGGACTTCCTGAAGGAGCGCCTGCTGCGGCGGGAACCGCGCCGTTACCCGATGCCGACGCTGCTGTCGGGGCTGGTGCAAAGCTCGCTGCTGGCCAGTTCGCAACGCAGCCTGCGGGCGCGCGCCGATGCCGACATCCTGTTCAGCCCCGACCTGCAACGCTTTGAACTGCTGGGCTGGCATTTCTTTGACGCGCTGGTGGCGATCGGGCGCGAGCATGCGCGGGAGGTGCTGGCGCGGGAGGGGGAGAAATTGGGGGGAAATGGCGCGAAAGGGGGAATCGCGCCATAATAACGACATATTTTCTGGCATGAACCGCACATTCGCGACATAATCGCGACACACCCACCGTGTATCGCGACATTCAGCCCATGGAAAACGCTGCCGAATTGCTCCGAAAGTTGCAAGCCTTCCCGGAAGGCGCCAGCCTGAACACCCTGCTGGAGGGCATGCCGCCGCTGAACCGGCGAACCGCCCAGCGCTGGTTGAAGCAGTTGGAGCAAGAAGGGCTGATCCGGCATCAGGGAGAGGGCCGTGGCCGCCGCTATCACGCGCTGACCTATTCCATTCCGCCTTCGACCACCTCCGCCCCCTACTCCGTCGATCTGTCGCTCAGCCCCGCCGCCCGGGATACCCTGGCGCTGATCCGCCGCCCCCGGGGCGAGCGGTCGCCGACAGGCTACCGCGTGGCGTTCCTGGAGGCTTACCAGCCCAACCACAGCCGCTACCTTTCGCCTGAACTGTGCGGGCAGTTGCATGACCTGGGGCGCTCCCCGGACGACCGGCAACCGGCGGGCACTTTCGCCCAGCATATCCTCGACCGCCTGCTGATCGACTTGTCCTGGGCCTCGTCGCGACTGGAAGGCAACACCTATTCCCGGCTGGACACCGAGCGCCTGCTGAACCTGGGCCAGATCGCCGAGGGCAAGGATGCGCTGGAAACGCAGATGATCCTGAACCACAAGGCCGCCATCGAGTATCTGGTGAATCAGTCCCGGGAAACGGGCGTCAACCGCGAAACCCTGATTGCGCTGCACGCCCTGCTGTCGGACGGATTGATGGCCGACCCGCAAAGCTGCGGCCGCCTGCGCCGCCGGGCCGTGGAAATCGGCGGCAGCGTCTACCTGCCACTGGCGCTGCCTTCCCGCATTGAAGAGCTGTTCGGCCTGGTGGTGGAGATGGCGGCGGAAATCCGGGACCCCTTCGAGCAGGCCTTCTTCCTGATGGTTCACCTGCCCTACCTGCAACCCTTCGAGGATGTGAACAAGCGGGTATCACGGCTGGCGGCCAATATCCCCTTGTTCCGCGCCAACCTGAGTCCGCTCTCGTTCATTGATGTGCCGGAGCTGGCTTATGTCGAGGGCATGCTGGCGGTATACGAACTGAACCGGGTGGACCTGCTGCGGGATGTGTTTGTCTGGGCCTATGCCCGTTCCTGCCAGCAGTATGTGGCGGTGCGCAGCCAGCTGACACCGCCGGACACCTTCCGGCTGCGATACCGCCTGGCGCTGGCGGAGGCCGTTTGCCGGGTGGTGCGCGGCGGCCAGGCGGCCACGGAGGCCGTTGTGCGGCAATGCCTGCCGGCGGGAGTCAAGCCGGAAGACGAGGCCGCCTTTGTGCGGCTGGTGCTGGAGGAGTTCAGGCACCTGCACGCGGGCAATGCGGTGCGGTTCGGGTTGGGGGCGCTGGAACTGGAGGCATGGCGGGCGGGTCAGGACGCCGTCACTCCCCCCTGAACGGCAACAACCCCCTCGCCTCCTCGCGATAGCGATTCACCATTTCGGCTTCTTCCGCCACGAATTCCCCCACCGCCTCGTGAAAGCCGGGATGGCGCAGCCAGTGGCAGGAATGGGTCAGCACCGGCTCGAAGCCGCGCGGGATCTTGTGTTCGCCCTGCGCGCCGGGGTCGAAATGACGCAGGCCGCGCTCGATGCAGAAGTCGATGCCCTGGTAGAGGCAGGCCTCGAAATGCAGGCACTCCACCTCGCGAAGCGCGCCCCAGTAGCGGCCGTAGAGGGTGTCGTCGCCGATGAGGCTGAGCGCGCCGCCGATGGCTTCGCCGTCACGCCAGGCCAGCACCAGCAGCAGGCGGTGGGGCATGCGCCGGAACAGTTGGTGGAAGAAGGCGGGGGTGAGGTAGCCGTCGTGGCCGCTGCGGCGGCGGTAGGTGTCCTGGTAGAACGGAATGAAGAGGTCGGCGTGTTCGGGACGCAGGTCGGGGCCGGTGAGGCGTTGCAGGCTGACGCCCTGTTCGGCGACGCGGCGGCGTTCGCGGCGGATTTCCTTGCGGCGCTTGGCGGTGAGGCGTTCCAGGAAGTCGTCGAAGCGGGTGTAGTCGCGGTTGTGCCAGTGGAACTGGCAGCCCAGGCGCGGGTGGGCGCCGGCCTGTTGCCACAGCGGCAGTTCGTGCGCCGGGGGGAAGAGGATGTGCCAGCCGCTGGCGCCGGTGTCGTCGGCCAGTTGGCGCAGGGCGGGCAGGAGCACGGCGGCGAGTTCGGCGGGGTCAGTGTCGGGGTGATGCAGCAGGCGCGGGCCGGTGGCGGGGGTGAAGGGGACGGCGGCGACCAGCTTGGGGTAGTAGGCGAGGCCGTGGCGGGCGTAGGCGCGGGCCCATTCCTGGTCGAAGACGTATTCGCCCCAGCTGTGGGTTTTGAGCCAGAGGGGCATGGCGGCGAGCAGGCGGCCGTCGTCTTCGACCAGCAGGTGGCGGGGGGTCCAGCCGGTGCCGGGACCGGTGCTGTGGGAGGTTTCGAAGGTGAGGAGGAAATCGTGACTGAGGAAGGGGTTGCGGGTCAGGGCCTGCCAGTCTGCGGATGCTATGGCAGTGATGCTTTCCAAAAAACGTGTCCTCATGAATAACCTCTTAGTTTAGAAGACCTCATCCCCACATTTTTCTGGCAGCCAGCCTACAATTAAGTGGCTTTTTGCACAATCGTATGCCTCCTGAAGAAAATATCGTCTTTCTTGCATTGTAATCCCTGTTTGCAACAGTAAGGTTTCCCTTAATGGGTGATGACTTTTAATCAAATACTCATTGCGCCGAAACAACCTATCCAACAAAGGTAACATTGGAACTCTGGCAAACTTACCGCCCGCGCCACGATTACATTCCTTGCACGCTAATACTAGATTTGCAACACCATTTATTGGTTTCCCATCCGTACAATATTTCAGCACATGCGGAAAAAAATGATCTACCTCAGCCAAGTCATCTGAAGCAGCATTAATTGATATATTTCTAAAACAGTAAAAGCAACGACCTTTCTGATAACCATTAAGAGCATCTCGTGATGATGTAATATTTACCCTTCTGTTTTGCGAAGTCAACGCCGTAAGAATCTTGGTCGTTTCATCATGGGCAACCTGTACCACTTGTCTTGGCAAGCTTAGCTCCCAAGCAGTCTCGACCAAACGCCACCGCGCTTCTGTTTCAAGATTCAGATCCTTAAAAGACGCTGACGCCGAAAGATTGAAAAAGTTATCAGTCAGTCTTATTCCACCATCGATTTTTCTCTCATCAATAAAATAGCGTTGTGGAATTTCCGCACCATGAACATTATGAAAGGCATCGATCACATTAGCAAAGCCAAGCTTTAGTGTCTCATCAACTAACCGAGAGTGCGAAATTGCACCACTATTGAACTGGCGACATGAATCGAGAAATCGACTTTGGCTAGAAGTCGTTTGTTTGTCACACAACAGTAAATGCTCAGATATATGCATGGCAAAAACAGGAGCCAAATCTTCCATCCGAATTAAGTCAGTTTGACTGTCGCGAAGATCAAACAGTGATTTAGCAAGGGCAAATTTATAGGATGCAACATTCCGCCCAAAAAGGATAATCGCCCTCCAATAATTTTCAAGAGTTGGCTCAATTTCATAGAATCGAGTATCATCCGCCATAATAGCTTTACCGATTTGACCAATAGTCAGCCTTGTGGGGAATCACCCATCGAACGCCACCTCTGGGGTCTTCAATATCACCGGTATAACGAGGAATCAAATGGATATGGAGATGTGGAACCGTCTGGCCTGCAGCAGGTCCATCGTTGATACCTACATTGTAACCATCTGGCTTGTACTCAGTAGCAACATCCTCTTTGGCCTGATCAAGCAATTGAAATAGGTCATTTCGCTCCACGTTCGAAAGCTCAAAAAACGAACCAACATGTCTATGTGGAATGATAAGTGTATGTCCTGATGAAATTGGAAAACCATCACGAATGACTTTCCCACTACGGTTTCTAAATAGGACACGCTCCTCTGGCAATACGCAAAAAGGGCAAAATTTTGTCATCTTCCTCTCCATGATTTTGATTGAGCACAAACAGTAGCCAAACCTCACAAGAAATTCTATCTAGAGAGCTTTTGTTACGGCAATTGACGCTGTCACATGCTCTTAAGAAATGCAAGCTTTTGGATGTCCGCTTACGGGACTGAACAGAACTGTTGATGCCAACCCCTCAATCTTAGACCCACCAAAAAAATCTGCAAATCAGCCACCAACCAGACCTATCAGACCAAACCTAACCCCCTGCGTCCCAATACAAAAATTCCATGCCAATATCCGCAAAATATCCGCACGAAAACCCGGAAGCAACATGGAACTCGCCACCGAACACGGCTGGCTGGAACCCCTGCTGCCCGACCCGGTTCCACCCAAACTGCTGGACAAGGCCGACGCCCTCCGCCGCCACACCGTGCGCCTCGACACCTTGCTGCCACGCACCACCGCCAACCGGCTGGGCCGCCTGTTGCGCATCACCAACAGCTTCTACAGCAACCTGATGGAAGGCCAATACACCGAGCCCCTCGAACTGGCCGCCAACGCCCCTCGCCGCGACCGCAAGCAACTCACCAAACCGGCCTACACCCACATGGACGCCCAAACCGACCTGCACCGGCTGCCGGGTTGAAGAAAGCCTGTGCTGTCATGACACATTGTTCCTTTTTTTCTTCATAAAATTGCTTTCGACGAAAAAAAGGAACGCACTTCCTGCATGCACACCCGTACCCACTCACAGCGCGTTCTCGATCTGGCCAACCGGAAGGGACTGCTGCGCGCCAGCGACCTCGACGCCATCAATGCGCCCCGGGTCGTCCTGACACGCCTTACCGCCTCGGGGCTGCTGGAAAAGGTCGGGCGGGGCCTGTATCGCCTCCCGGATGCACAGGCTTCAGAATTCGAAAGCCTTGGCGCCATCGCCACCAAGGCGCCGCAAGCGGTGTTTTGCCTGCTCACAGCCCTGCAGTTCCATGAGCTGACCACGCAACTGCCGCGAAAGATCTGGATCGCCATGCCCAGAGGCAGCCATCCGCCCCGCATCGACTACCCACCCGTCAAAATGGTGCAGTTCACGGGTGATGCCTACTCGGCAGGGATTGAGGAAGTCGAACGCGA